>DAIDTM010000538.1 GCA_027457205.1 Anaerolineae bacterium
CGGCGGAATATAGCGATCATTCGCCGTAGAAATCAAACACCCCTTCAGATGAAGGGGTGTTTTTGATTTTCAATGCGCGGCTTGCACGGGTGTCGCTGCTGACTCCTTTTGAGTCAGTCGCTGCAACAAATCGAACCAGAAGGGTGCACCCTGTGCGCCAGCCGTTGCGGTGATTATCCAGCCGAGCAGCTTGATTGCCACGTCACGTAACCATCCCAACGGCGTGACGCCGCGCGCTTCTTGCGCCCAATCGTTCGGGGCGAGTCGCGGAATCGTAACACCAAAGACCTGCCATCCCTGTGTAATTTGCCAACCCATTGGGAGATTGAGTTGTTCGAGCACGTGCTGCGCCTGTTGCGGCTGGGATTCGCTCGCATAGGTGGCGGCGGCTTGATTCACTGCGGCGCGCAGAGACGGATCGCGCCAGAGACCAAAACCAATCGCGATGGAATCGACGTTGAACGCCGCGCTGACGATGAAACCGATCACCAATGCCACGCCCCACATGTTGCGTCGATAAAAAGCGGTCATCTGGTCTTCGGCGCGGTTGTACATACTCTCGACCCTCTCGCGAATGTCATCGACCCGCGTGGTGGATTGACTTGCGAGCGCCAGTAACGTGTCCCTCAATGGCGAGGGTTGCATTTTCGTGGCAACCGCGGCTTTGAATTGATCGAGATGGGTTACATCGGTGTCGTTAGGGACCAACGCGGCGACGATGCCACGGGCGAATGCGTCCGCCGGGATGGCGATGGGACCAAAATCGGGCTGAGCCAAACTATTGTTGAGCGTAAAGACCCTGCCGCGTAGTAAAGGAATATGCGCCGCCAAAGTGGTGAGCGGCGCATAGATTCGATTGAATTGCTGTACTTCGACGGTGCTGAAGATGCTTTTGAGCAGATCGTTCGACTGGTTGCCGAGCAGAATATTGCGAATGCCGGCTTCCAGGTCGTGCGCGCGCCAGTTCAGCGCTTCAGAGATCTTGTCGCTGACCTGCGTGCAAATCAGACTCACCAGCAAATAGACAAAGACTAATCCGACCGCGACTTCAAGTACCGTTGATCCGAACATCGGCGTTCTCCTTTCTCGCGATCGTCTCGATCGCGGTGATCAACGTTCTTGCGTGACTCGAAAAACCCTTTATCAGCTTTTGAGGAAATACGCCTGACACGCCAGGGTGATCAGTTCATGGGTCAGCGTCGGCTGGACGCCGCGAAACCGCGCAATGTCCACCAGCTCTTCGATCAGGTCGCGCGGGTGTACAGCGCGCGGCTTGCGCTTGGGTTTCAAATAGAACTCGGTCACGACATAGCGGAGCGCATCGTCCGAGTACGGCACGCCGGCGGTCTCCGCGGCGCGCACGAAAATCTCGCGATATTCTTCCCACGTGGGATCGGGGATATAGATTTTGTAGCGGATGCGGCGGAGGAACGCCTCGTCCACCAATTCCGCCGGATGGAGGTTGGTCGAAAAGACGATCATCGCGTCGAAGGGCACATCGATCTTGCGCCCGGTCTCCAGCGTCAGGTAATCGATGCGTTTTTCCAGCGGCACGATCCAGCGATTCAGCAGTTCGCGCGGACGCACCTGTTGCCGTCCGAAATCGTCGATCAAAAACATTCCGCCGTTCGCCTTCATCTGGAAGGGCGCTTCGTAATATTTGGCGGTCGTATCGTACACCAGGTCGAGGCTTTCCAGCAGCAATTCGCCGCCCACCGCGATCATCGGTCGATAAATGAGCGCCCAGCGCCGGTCGTACCGTTCGCCTTTGCGCAGCCCCGGCGTCGCGTCATCGCCATCCTGTTTTTCCGGCGTCACGCGATGGTGCAGCGCATCGAAAACTTTGACGATGTGCCCATCGACGCTGACGGCGTAAGGAATAAAGATCACGCCAGGCAGCATCTTGCCGATGGCTTCGGCGATCGCGGTCTTGCCATTGCCGGCGTTGCCGAACAAAAAGATCGATTTGCCGGAGTTGACGGCGGGTCCGAGCTGATTGAACACCGATCCGTTGAGGACCAGATGCGACAGCGCGTTTTGCATCGCGTCCTGGGTGATCGTCCGCCCGTTGGTGGAATTTGTCAGAACCATTTGGGTGTACGCCGCCAGCGGCACCGGCGCGGGACCGACGTACTGATTCTGATCCATCAACTCGCGCGCACGCGCGCGCCCTTCTTCCGAAATCACGTATTGGTACGACGATTCGCCGAACCCGCTTGATCCTTTCACCTCGGTCAGATGCTCGCGGCGCAAATAATCCAGCACGCGGTCGACCACGTTCGAGAAGGGTAGTTTGACCGCATCGGCGATTTCGTGTCCCATCAAAAAGCCGCGCGTGTACATTGTCTTGAGAACGAGATCGGCGAGGAATGCTAAACTGAGGCCGGTTTCCTCAACCGTGCGCGGTTCTGGAGGTAAATTCTGGAGCGTGAAAGCCATGATTGTGTCCGCCCGGGGTGGGTCTATGCCGTCTGCGCTTCTTGCGAGTCGACAGGATGTTCGGTCTGCGTGAGCAGCACCGGTTTCGTTTTGTTCTTGATCGTGTCTGCGGTGATGAGACACTTGTGCACATCGTGCCGCGAAGGAATTTCGTACATCACGTCGAGCAGGATTTCTTCGATGATGGTGCGCAAGCCGCGCGCGCCGGTCTTGTAGCGCAGCGCCTCCGCGGCGGCGGCTTGCAGTGCATCGTCGGTGAAAACGAGTTCGACCTTGTCGAGCGCAAAGAGACGCTGGTACTGTTTGATGATCGAGTTCTTCGGCTCGGTCAGAATCTTGACGAGCATGTCCTGATCGAGCGGATCGACGCTGACGATGATGGGGATGCGCCCAACGAATTCCGGGATCAAGCCGTAGGTGAGCAGATCATCCGCCGTCACCAGCCGCAGCAACTCGGTCGGGCTGAGTTCTTGCGCCGCGCGCTCGCGCTCGCCTTTGAAGCCGACCGCGCGGCGGTCGGACGTGCGCTGCGCGATGATCTTGTCCAGTCCCTCGTACGCGCCGCCGCAGATGAACAGGATATTGGACGTGTTCAGCTGCAAAAATTCCTGGTGCGGATGCTTGCGCCCGCCCTGGGGCGGAACATTGGCAACGGTGCCTTCGAGTATTTTCAACAGCGCCTGCTGCACGCCCTCGCCGGACACATCGCGCGTGATCGACGGGCTGTCGCCGCTCTTGCGCGCGATCTTGTCGATCTCGTCGATGTAGATGATGCCGCGCTGCGCGCGCGGAATATCGTAATCGGCGTTCTGGATCAAGGCGAGGAGAATGTTCTCCACGTCTTCGCCGACGTAGCCCGCTTCGGTCAGCGTGGTCGCGTCGGCGATGGCGAACGGCACGTCGAGGATTTTCGCCAGCGTCTGCGCGAGCAGCGTCTTGCCGCAGCCGGTCGGTCCGATCAGCATGATGTTCGACTTGCCCAGTTCCACATCGTCGGTCGATTCGCCGGTCTGCACGCGCTTGTAGTGGTTGTAGACCGCGACCGAGAGAACTTTTTTCGCGCGATCCTGTCCGACGACGTATTGATTGAGCCGTCGATAGATTTCTTTCGGCGGCAGACTTTGGATGGAGAGCGTCTCGCCTTTGGGCGTGGCGGTCTCCGCTTCCAGAATCTCGCGGCAAAGCTCAACGCACTCGTCGCAGATGAAAACCGATTCCGGTCCGGCGATCAGGCGGTTGACCTGATCGGAACTGCGGCTGCAAAACGAGCAGTACTCTTCGCCGCGTTTAATGAGGTTGGGCATTCCGTCGCTCCTCTACATTACACCTATCGCGCGCAAGAAACCAGGTTCTCGCTGAAAGAACCTGGTTTCTTCGCGGCTTATTTCTTTTCCTTGTCTTTCCCATCGCTCTTGCCGGGACCGGACAACACTTCGTCGATCAAACCGTATGTGACGGCTTCTGGCGCGTCCATATAATAGTTGCGGTCGGTGTCGTGGACGATGCGCTCCAATGGCTGCCCGGTGCGGTCGGATAGAATTTGATTCAACCGCTCGCGCTCGCGCATGATACGCCGCGCCTCGATTTCAATATCGACCGCCTGACCCTGCGCGCCGCCCCAGGGCTGATGGATGTGAATCGTCGAATTGGGCAGCGCATAGCGACGCCCTTTTGCGCCGGCGGAGAGCAAGACGGTGCCCATACTCGCCGCCAAGCCCACGCAGATCGTCGAGACGGGCGCGCTGACGATCTGCATCGTGTCGAAGATGGCGAGTCCCGCGGTAATCGATCCGCCGGGGCAATTGATGTACAAACGGATTTCCTGATCGCCAGCTTCGCGGTCCAGGAAGAGCATCTGGGCGACGACGAGGTTGGCGACGTGATCGTCAATCGGCGTGCCGAGGAAGATGATGCGATTCCTCAGCAGCAGCGAGAAAATGTCATAGACGCGTTCGCCGCGACCTGAATTTTCCACCACCATCGGGATAACGTTCTGCGGATATGTGATGTTGTCCATCTTGAGTGACTCCTGTTGAAATTCCAGCGTTCAGTATCCAGTTTCCGTACGTCTGATTACTGACTACTGAATATTGGTTACTTGTCCTGTCCTGGCACAATCGGGTGGTCCAAGCCGCGGGGCCAATTCTCCGAGGTGACTTGGGATGGATCGGTGATTAGTCCGCCGGGCGTCGGTGCGGCTTGCTGCCGCTCGGCTTCTTCGCGCTGGCGCATTTCTTCGCGCAGCATTTCCGGCGTGATGATCTTGCCGCTGGTTGGCTCGCCCTTTGCCATCGCGACGATCCGATCGACGGTCTTGCGTAATTTCAGATTGAACTCGATGTCCCGGCGTGACTCTTTGCTCGACAGCGTCCGGCGCGTTTGCGCGGCGTTGCCGCCCCGCTGCGCGTCGTATTGTGCGCGCTCGTCGATTTCGACGTCGACCTCTTTGCCGGATACTTCGATCTGTTCGGCGTCTGCCAGTTGGATCAGCGTCAGCAGCCGTTTGAGTCGTTTTTCCGCGCGCGGGCGTGAATCGTCCCGATACGCGGCTTCATCTCTTCCGGCGAGCTGGAGGTACTTTTGCCACGTCATCCCCAGCTGACCCGCCAAATCCTTCGACCGCGCTACATCCTGATTGATTTCATCGTCCAGCATCGATGCGGGGTAGGCGATCTGCGATTGTTCGACGATCGCGTCGAGCACTTGGTCGGAGAAGCGGTCTTCCTCGGCGTGTTCTTTCTCCGCGTAGAGATTGGCGCGAATCCGCGTCTTGAGCGCATCCATCGTTTCGAACGAACTGATCGACTTGGCAAATTCGTCGTTGAGCTCCGGTAGGCGCGGCTCCTTGAGATCGGTGATCGTGACGGTGTAGGTCGCGGTCTTGCCTTTGAGACTCTCGTCCGCGTCGTCCGGATAAGTGTACGTGACGGTGCGCGGCTCGTTGACGTTCGCGTCGATGAGCTGATCGAGCCAGGGGAAGACGCCGCCGTCCTTGTCGATGGTGATCTGCATGCTCTCGCGATCCAGCGGCTCGTTGCCTTCGATGCCGCCGTGCAGGTTGATCGTCGCGAGGTCGCCGAGTTGCGTTGGACGCGTGACGGGGACCATCTCGGCTTGCTCGCGCCGGTAGCGGCTGATGACCTCGTCCACTTCGGCGTCGGTTACCTCGACCGGTCGCGGTCTCAGGTGGATGGAATGGTAATCGCCGAGCGTGACGACGGGGCGCGTCGGAATCGTGTATTTCAGAATCACGGGTTCCTTTTGCACCACGTCGAGTTTGCCGGCGTCGTACACGTCGATCTTTTCGTCTTTGATGACCTGGCGATAAATCTCCTGCGCCATTCTGTCGATCGCTTCGTCGAGCAGCAGGTCTTTGCCAACGGCGCGCTCGACCAGGTTGTACGGCGCTTTGCCGGGGCGGAAGCCGGGAATAGGGCGGGCGCGCGAGACGCGTTGCGCCGCGGTTTTCAGCGCGCTCTGAACACGCTCATCGTCCACTTCGACCGTGACGATGGCGTTGCAGTCCGGGGTGTGTTCGGTAGTGACTTTCAAGGGCTTGACTTCCTTCTATTGAATTTCAGTTTGTATCAAAAGGATGAAGGATGAGGGATGAAGGATGAAAGTAACAGACGGTAATTAATTTTCATCCTTCATCCCGCGAAGCGTGCCTTCTGCCTTTACATGGTGGGGATGGAGAGACTCGAACTCTCACGAGCTTGCGCTCACATGGTCCTAAGCCATGCTCGTCTGCCAGTTCCGACACACCCCCGCGCGTGCGTAAGCCATTATACCCATTTGTAGAGTTTTGGCAAAGCGGAAATAGACGCCAAGACCTGCAGGGTTTTTGCGGAGCATACCGCTGCACGGTGGACTGATCTCATAACCCCGGCACCCCCATCGCCTTGGCGATGGCTAGCAGCACCAGCGAGATCGCGTTGTTGGACGCGTGCAGGATGATGCCCGGATAGAGCGAGCCGGTCTTTTCGTACAACCACGCGAGAAAAAGCCCCAGAAAAAAGATCGGAATGAATTGATCGATGCTGAGATGCAGCGCGGTGAAGAAGAGCGTGCTCACCAGCATCGCACCGACCGTGCCGATGCGCCCGCGCAAGCCGCCGTACATAAAGCCGCGGAAGAACGTCTCTTCGGCGATGGGCGCGATGACCGCGGCGGCGATCAGCGTCAGAATAAAGCCGATGCCGGTGGTACCGAGACGGGTCAGTACGTCTTGCAGCGCGGGGTGATAGCCGAAGGCGAACGCGATCGATCCATAGACGATGCGAACGGCGTACGACGCCATCAACAGCGCGGCGCTCAGCCCGCAACCGATGGGCGTGTTGAACGCGCGCCAGCCCAGCCGGTCCCAGCCGACGCGATAGCGCACGACGCTGAACAGCGCCGCCGCGCCGACGACGATCAAGTCCTGAATCGCGACGAAAACCGTCAGCACGTTGCCGTTCTTCGCCA
>DAIDTM010000539.1 GCA_027457205.1 Anaerolineae bacterium
TCTTCGATGCGTCCGTTCGAGTCCACGCCGTCTGCAGGTCCGAGAATTTGATGCGAGGCGTCGTTTGGATCGATCCACACCGCGCGGCAGTAGTAATCGTACAGCGACTCCCACGTCTTGCCGCCGTCGCGCGACGCGTAATAGCCGCCGCCGGTCGGCGCGAAAACAAGGTCGGGCGACGACGAATGTGTCGCAATCGAGTGGACATCGGGATAGATGAACGGCGCGGGCGGCGCGTCGAGCCGCGGATCGCCGGTGCTGCCATCGCACAGCCGCCACGTTTCGCCGCGATCGTCGGAGCGCAGCGCGCCGCCGACTTCGACCGCGGCGTACGCGCGTGTACCGTAAAACGCAAAGCCGCGCACGCAGCCCGCGCGCGGTGAGTAGGGCAGAGACCATTGGTGTGCGTCGCGCAACTTGGCGACCTGGCTACATTCGCGCCACGTTGCCGCGCCGTCGCGCGAAACAAAGATGCTCGCCGGCTCGGTGCCGGCGAATTCGAAATCGGAAATGTCCGGGTGGTACGCCATCCAGCGGACGTGGCGTGTGGTCAGCCCGTTGCTGGCGTCATACCACGTCTTGCCGAGATCATCGCTGCGAAAGACGCCGTCGGTTGTGCCGGCGAGAATGACGCCTTCACGCGCGATGATGCTGGTGACGTTATGGTTGGTCAAGCCGCGCGTGGTCTCGCGCCAGGTATCGCCGGCGCGTTCGTACGCGTATGCGCCGTGGGAGGCGGCGAGGAAGAGAAACCGATCCATGAATGTTTTCTTCCCAATGGTTTCACCGGATGAAATCTGACGTGGTCATGAGCGGAACCTGCACAGCAGGTTTTATGATTGGTAGTCGTCGGATTCTATCCGATGCCACCGCGCGTTGCCACGCCATGCCATCGGATGGAATCCGACGGCTATCGGGCGGAAAACCTGCTTCGCAGGTTGTTAGGGCTCAATGCGTTCCAATAGATCGCTCAAGTTCCCGCTTTGGTGGTGTTGCTTCTGTCTCTCGATGTACTTTGCGACCTTTACGATTTCGGCTTCACGCAGCGTAATCACGCCGTAACCATCTTGCCAATACAACGATTCTTTCAAACCGCTTTCGTGATTGATATAATGCGACGATGCGCCTTTCAGGTTCTTGGCGACATCAGCCACCAACATCGTTGGCGTCAGACTGAGCAACACATGCAGGTGATTTGCCGCACCATTCGCGGCGAGCAGAGTATAGCCCAGCTCCTGGCATTTCGTGCTGATGTAGGGAAGCAATCGTTCTTCGACATTGCAATTCAAGAACGGTTCTCTGTCCTTCGTCGCCCACACGAAATGGTAGATCAACTGATAAAACACACCAGCGCGTTTCATCTTCGACCTCCCAACCTGCGGAGCAGGTTTCCCGCTCAATAGGCGTCGGATTCCATCCGATGCCTAGCCGATGTCGTCGCGCCCCATCCTCCCCATCACCAACTCGCGCGCCTCCTCGATCAGCGCGCGCTCATCGCCGTCGCGCTGCGCGGCAAGCTCGTCCGCCACGCGCTCGATCTCGCGCCGCGCGCTGACAATCTCGCCGCCGCCTGCGCCGCTCGCATCATCGCTTTGCAGCTTCACGTCCCCGCGGTCGAGATCGAAGTAAAAGTCGAGTTCGTTGCCGAGCCGCCAGATGTCGAAGAATTTCAGGCGATGGTACACCTCGCGCCTGAGCGGACCTTCGATGCGGAGTTGCAGCATCTGCTCCGCGTCCGCCCACTCGCGCAACAGCTCGAAGACGTACTCGGTTGGCGTCTCGTCGGGGAGGTTCGTCGTGCGGATGATCTCGCGGCGCATCTGCTGCGGCTCGATCTCTTCGTGCAATAATTTCACCGCGTCCTTGCCGTCGAGTTCGGCGTAGTAAAAGCCAGGTTTCTCGCCGAGCTCGCCGAATGACATTCGCTCGGTTGCGCCAGGAATGATGACGGTCGCTTTGTCGATCACTGCTTTGTGCGTCTGGTGGATGTCGCCGACGAAAAAGTAATCGATATCCGGCATCGCCGCGACGCGCGACTTGGGCAGGATCGCGCTCTCGAAATCTGGCGGCACGCTGCCTTCAAAACCGCAGTGCAACAGCAGCAGCGTCACGTCCGCTTGCGGCGGCTTCCATGTAACGCCGTCGAGCGGATCGGCGCGCGAGTTCAGACGCGGGTCGGGCGCGATGCCGCCGATCGCGACGCGCGTGTCTTCAACTTTCACGATATCGAATTCGATTTCGGTGCGCTTGCTGAAAACGCGCGCGGCGCGCAGCGCGTCGTAGATGCGTACCGGCGTCGCGCCGTCGCTTGCGGTCGGCATGTCGTGGTTGCCGCTGATCGCGTAGATGCGGATGCCGGCGTCGCGCAGTTTCTGGAATTGCTGCGCGA
>DAIDTM010000540.1 GCA_027457205.1 Anaerolineae bacterium
CTGGAAGCGGTGTACCCCAGCCCGCGTGCTCCGCGGCGCTTTTCAGCACTTGGACGGCGCGCGGGTCGTCTAAATGGCGCAGGCGAAACTCCAGCGGATCGATATTGGCAGCGGCAGCCAGCTCGTCCATGAACGATTCATTCGCGAAGGTGTTCGCCGCGCCGCCGAGACTACGCATCGACGATGTCCGGAGCGGCAAACTCGGCAACCAATGCGCCTTGACGCGTTGATTCGGGATGCGGTAATTGGCCGGCGCGTTTCGATCGCCGCCGCCGAACCAGTCGGGCGGTGTTGGCGGCTGTCCCGATATCAATTGCTCAGCCAGGAGCTGCGCGCCGGCAATGTGCGGCGGCGTCCATACGTCGTACGTCCACGCGATTACGTTGCCCTGCTTGTCCAGACCACCACGCACCTCCATCTCCATCGCGGGCGCAAACGGTTCCCACGTGAATTCGTCTTCGCGGCTCCACTGCACGCGCACCGGTTTACCCACCGCGCGCGACAGGACTGCTGCGTCCGCGGCGACATCGTTAGAGCCATTCTGCCCATACGAGCCTGCGCCTTCGACAAAAGTCACGCGGACTTGTTCCGGACGCATTTGTAGGAGATCAGCCAGTTCGTCGCGCAGAGGATAGACGCCTCGCGTGCTGCACCAGATCACGGCGCGATCGGGCTGAACATCGGCGACCGCACAGGAGGGACCGATCGAGGCGTGGGCTTGAAAGGGTTGATGATAGCTCGCC
Source organism: Anaerolineae bacterium (assembly GCA_027457205.1). Classification (GTDB taxonomy): domain Bacteria; phylum Chloroflexota; class Anaerolineae; order UBA4142; family UBA4142; genus DAIDTM01. The sequence goes on from DAIDTM010000540.1 coordinate 744, forward strand.
TCGACGCGCGTCGTTGCTTTCCGGAGCGCCGACTTGACCTTGCCCTCTTCGCGCACGGTGTCGTCCGATGTTGTCTGGCGGTGGATGAAAGTGTACAATTCCTCCATCTCTGGCAAGCGCACCGTCTCCCGCCATTCCACTTTCAACTGCTTCGCCGCGCGCGCCACCTGCTCCTCGCGTTCTGCCACCACGCCGATGAAATTGCCGAGGTGGACGACGCGCACGTCCTGAACAGAAGTTTCGTCAATTGAAACAAGTTCCGCGCCGGGGCTGGGCGGGCGGACGACACGTGCGTGCAACATCCCCGACACTCGCACATTGTGGACGAAACTGGGCGCGGCGGTGAACTTGAGCGGCAGGTCTACGCGCGGCGTCGGCTTGCCCACGACTCGATATTCCGCCGGCGGCTTGAGCGGCGCTTGGAGCGTGATGGCGCGGTTGAATTGCTTTCCGCCCATCAGTTCGGCGTAAGTGATCGTCTGCGCGGGGTGATGGCTGACGGAAATCACGCCATCGCGGACGACCAATTCGTCCAGCGCGGCGTCCAGCCGATTGGATGCCATTTCCAAAAGCGCGCGGCGCGCTTCGGCGCTGGCATGCCGCAGCGCGAATCCGCCGAACTTGATCGTCGTGCTGCCCGCCGTAATGCCTTCGTCGGGCGTGCGCGCGGTATCGCCCATCACCATCCGCACGCGCTCCATCGGCACGTCGAGTTCCTCCGCCACGATTTGCGCGAGCGCGGTCTGCACACCGGTGCCAGAATCGATTTTGCCGCTAAAGACCGTGACGGTGCCGTCCCGATTGATCGCCAGCCAGTCGTCAACCTGATTTGCTTTTTTGATCGCGCCGGTCTCGCTCCATGCAGAATCCTCTTCCCAGGATTCATTCCATTCGGATGGTTCGCCTGCCATTGGGGTCACGCTCCTTCCTGCTCGAACAGCTCAGCGGCGCGCTTGACGGCGCGGAGAATGCGGAGGTGCGCGCCGCAGCGACACAGATTGCCGTCGAGCGCTTGGCGAATCTGTTCGTCGGTTGGATGCGGATTCTTCCACAGCAGCGCGGCAGTCGCCATAATCATGCCGCTGCTGCAATAGCCGCACTGCGCGGCTTGCTCCTCGATGAACGCGCGCTGCACCGGATGCAATTCCCCATCGGTCATCAATCCTTCCAACGTGGTAATGGCTCCGCCGGTCGCGTCCGAGACGGGCATCTTGCACGACTGCACCGGTTTGGAACCCAGCAGGACGGTGCACGCGCCGCATTGCTCCGATCCGCAACCGAAGAGAGGACCATTCAAGCCCAGCTCGTTGCGTAGAACGTAAAGCAGGGGCGTGTCAGGCATCGCTTGGACGCGATGTTGTTTGCCATTAACCGTAATCGTCAATTCACTTGCCATAGTTTGTTGCCTCGACTCCATCCTTTCAGTTACCCGTGTCAGGAAACTGGTTGTGATCAGTGAAACCCTTCGCCTCTCGATCAGCCCGGCGGCTTTAGCGCAACAATTCGTTCGCGATGACCAAGCGTTGGATTTGATTTGTGCCTTCGTAAATCTGATGCAACTTGGCGTCGCGCATATATTTTTCGACGGGGTAATCTTTCATATACCCATAGCCACCCAGGACTTGGACCGCGTCCGTCGAGACCTGCATCGCCGTATCGCCGGCAAAGCATTTGGCAATCGCCGATTCTTTGGTGTTGCGCAAACCTTGATCGTGGCGATAGGCGGCTTGCCAGACCAACAGGCGCGCCGCTTCGACTCGCATCGCCATATCCGCCAGCATAAACTGGATGCCTTGCAGCTCGGCGATGGGTTTGCCGAACTGCACGCGCTGTTTGGCATACGCCACCGCCGCTTCCAGCGACGCGCGCGCAATGCCCACTGCCGCCGCACCCACGCCCGCCCGCGAATCGTCGAGCGTCATCATCGCAATCTTGAATCCATCGCGACCCTTGCCAAGCCGATAGCGCGCCGGCACACGTACGTTCTCAAAGATGACTTCGCGCGTGTCGGCGGCGCGTTGTCCCATCTTGTCTTCTTTCTTGCCGTGCGAAACGCCGGGCGTGTTCGCCGGCACCATAAAACACGAGATGCCCCGGTGTCCCGCCGTTAAATCCTCGCTCGCAAAGACCGAATAAAGACTCGCCACGCCGCCGTTGGTGATGAAATGCTTGGTGCCGTTGATGACGAACTCGTCGCCATCGCGCGTCGCGGTGGAACGCATCGATGCCGCGTCCGAGCCAGCCCCAGGTTCGGTCAGACAAAACGCCGCTAGATGCGGCGCCGCGCAGTGCTTGGGGAGCAATTCCTTTTTCAATTCCGGACTGCCGGCGATCAAGAGCGGGGTCAAGCCCAGATGATTCGCCCCGAGATAGGAGGCGACGCCGGCGCACGCCGCCCCCAGTTCTTCCGCGACGACGCATCCTTCCAGACTGCTCAATCCGCCGCCGCCGTACTCTTCTGGAACCACGCTGTGGAGCAATCCGATCTCAAAGTACTTGTCCACGATGGCTTGCGAGAATTTCTGTTCGCGATCGAGTTCAACGGCAACCGGCGCAATCTCGCGCTGTGCGAAATCGCGCGCCAAGTCGCGCAGTCGTTGTTGCTCTTCCGTCAAATTGAAATCCACCACTTTTCTTTGACCTCCCAAAGATTCCCGTGACTTTCCGGTCGCCGGCGCGACGCCCGGAGAGTCTATCTACTTTGCCAATGTCACATTCAGTTTTTTGCCACAGAAACTCGATCACCGCATGGGCGGATGTCAGCCGAGCAGCGCTTATGGGCTGGAGGTTTTTTGTGTGGCTTGCGCTTTTGCCTGATCCTCCGCGACCAGCTGTCGTCGCAAGATTTTGCCGACCATCGTCTTGGGCAGCGCGTCGCGGAACTCGACGATCTTGGGCGCTTTGTACGCCGCGAGGCGTTCGCGACAGAACGCAATGATGTCTTCGGGCGTCGCGGTCTGCCCCGGCTTGAGGACGACGTACGCCTTGACCGCCTCGCCGCGGTACGCATCGGCGACGCCGGCGACGGCGGCTTCCAAGATCTGGGGATGTTGGTACAGGACTTCTTCCACATCGCGCGGGTAGATGTTGTAACCGCCCGCGATGATCATATCTTTCTTGCGGTCCACGATCCGGAAATAGCCGTCCTGATCCATCACGGCGATATCGCCGGTGTAGAGCCAGCCATTGCGAAGCGCGAGGCGCGTTTCGTCGGGCTTGTTCCAATAACCCTTCATCACTTGCGGACCCATGACGATCAATTCGCCCGGCTCGCCCGGCGGCAATTCCTTTTCGCCCGTGTCAATATCAACAATTTTCGCGTCGGTATCCGGGAACGGCACGCCAATCGTTCCGATGCGATTATCGCCGAAGAGCGGATTGTCGTGCGTGACCGGCGTCGCTTCGGAGAGTCCGTACCCTTCGATGAGACGCGCGCCGGTTAATGCCTGGAACTTGGTCTGCACCTCGACTGGCAACGGCGCTGCGCCGCTCAGGCACGCTTTGATGCATCGGATGTTGTACTTGCTCAGTTCGGGATAGTGGATGACGGCGGTGTACATCGTCGGAACGCCGGGGAAAAACGTTGGCTGGTGACGATCGATCGTTTTGAGCAGATGCTCGAGGTTGCGCGGGTCGGGAATGAGGATCATCGGCATCTTTTGGAGGATCGCGTTGTTCATACACACCGTCATCGCGTACGAGTGATAGAGCGGCAGCGCGACGATGGTGGCGTCCGGCGGATCCTTCGGCACGTTGGCGACCCATTCCTTGCACTGGAATGCATTCACGACCACGTTCTTGTGCGTGATCTCGGCGGCTTTGGGAACGCCGGTGGTCCCGCCGGTGTACAGCAGCACCGCGGTGTCTTCCATTTTCACCGGCGCGTTGGGCGGAGCGGCAGACGCGCGCGCGATGATGTCTTGGAACCAATGCTCGTCCGCGCCGATGGTCACGCGATGCCCATCTTTTTCTTCGACGAATTGTTCAAAGACCGCTTTGAGTCGCGGCGGATAGTACTCTTTGATGCTTGTCACGATGACGTTCTTGAGTTTGGTGTTGGGGCGCACCGTCCGCACGTAGGGATACAAGCGCGAGAGGCAAATGATCGTCTCCGCGCCGGAATCGTTGAGTTGAAATTCCAATTCGCGGGGGACGTACATCGGATTGTTCGGCGCAACGATCGCACCCAGTCTCAGGGTCGCGTAATAGGAGATGATGTACTGGGGACAGTTTGGCAAATAAAGCGCCACGCGGTCGCCTGGCTTGACGCCCAGCGCGGCGAGCGCGTTCGCCAATCGATTGACCAGATCGTTCAACTCACCGTACGAGAGTTGGGCGTCCAACAGCGTATCTTGGACGACTCCGCCGAAAATCGTCGCGGCGACATTCGGCGACTCGCGCGCGGCGTCGTCGAGGAACGCGTGCATCGGGCGCGCGGGATAATCAATGTGCGCGCGGACGCCAGGTTCGTAATACTTGAGCCAGGGCTTGTCCATTTTGCCTCCTTGCATAAATAGCGGCGGTTCGCCGCCGGGTGGAAACACCACGACTTGTGCGGCAAGTGTTGTCCCCAGTATACACCCGAATCGCTGCGCTGTGTATCCTTCGTTGGGGGATTTTTGCCGATTGAGGGATTACCAAGTTTGACAACTTACCCAACGGAGTTACAATTCGAGTGGTTGGGTAAGTTTAAGCGATGGAATAGTTCGGCGCGATTCTGAAAACGCAGAAATGGTCGCGCGCGAACTGTACGAAATGGCGTGGGCATCCGCAAGCTGAGTGTGAATAATCGGACGCGCGCCATCGTGCAGTCACAAGCATTGAAACTTGTCTAAAGGAGAAACCATGCCAAGTACGAATCCCGCACGACAGCAGTTGCGCTTCTCGCTGATCGTTTTGATCGTTCTGATGGCAGTGCTCGCGTTGAGCGCGTGTAATGCGTCCCCGGCGACGAATGCTGCCACGCCAACATCCCTCGCGACGCCCACTACTTTGGGATCGACGCCAACCGTCGCGCCGATCCAAACGGAGACCGCCGCGCCTTCGGCGACGGCAGCCGACACGTCTACACCCAGCGCGACGGCGACAGCCACCAAACGCGCGGCTTCCGTTGCATCGCGCACGCGTCCGATACCCACACCTACAATACCGCCAGGTGTTTTCGTCACCGCGATCAAGATCGATCCAACGCCAGCGAAATCGAATGAGCCACCGCAGTTCACCGTCACATTTCTCAATACGACCGGCAAGCCGCAGACGTACCGCTGGTTCGTCAAAATCTACGCGCCCAATCAACCTCAGTCGTTCGGCGAAACGTCGCGTGAGGACAGCGCCATCGCGCCCAACACCTCGCAATTGAAATCAACATCCGATTGGAAAACGACCACGGTGCTGGAGTGTATGCCATTGATCGCCCGCGTGTTTTGGGTGGATCAGAACAATCAAGTGATCGAGTTCATGAAACTCAACGGGAGCAGTCCCGCCACGGGATTTAACGTCTGTCCGTGACAAGGCGCATATGCGCCGCGCTTCGTGATGTGTCGAATGCAGCTTGCATAACGCTTATGACTCGCGGCGCGCGATCGCTTCTCCGTGCTCCAGCGACGCGCCGGCGCGCTGATGGGTGCTTCAGTTGCAAACTATCCATCTAGCAGTCTGTCGGAGAAGAGTGTAACGACGTTCTCACCGACAAAATAAGAACTGTTTACCAATCTCCGTCTGCAATTTGTAGGCCATCCTTACGTGCGGGCTGGCGCGGCGGTGGGCTTGGGCGATATCGACCTCCGCGCTGGCACAGCTTTCATCGGATTGTCGAAGTCGAACTCCTTGCTGGCTCACGTAAGAGCCTATCCCAAAAATCGAGTGGTGATAATTGCACAGACAAACTGAACGAGCGTTTCGTAATTCTCCGTTTTCTTTTCCCAGCGGATTTTCAAAGCGCGATAACGATTGTGCCAGGAATTGGTGCGCTCGATGACCCACCGTCGCGCGGGATGCCGTCGCCCTGTAAGGGGTGGCGGCGGAGGTTCGCCGCGACGACGGCGGTGCGCGATATGCGTGCGATAGCCCAACCGCCGCGCCGCGTCATACACTTCATCAAAATCGTAGCCTTTGTCGCCACACAAATGGAGCACGACACGCCGACCGGTACGGTCGCGCCACGAGCGGCGAATTACCAAGTGGTGTAACGCCGCGTCGGCACATTGGTAGTCCTGCTTATTGGCCGCGGCAATGACCAGCGCGAGCGGCACGCCGCGCCGATCCACCAACACATTGCGCTTGCTGCCGGACTTGGCGCGATCGACTGGATTTTTGCCTGTTTTTGTGCCGCCTAACGGGGCAGGAATAATCGCACGGTCCAGACTTTGCCAGTTCCAACGCATGCCGACTTTCTGATCGTAAACGCGCAATTGATGCGCCCAGACTTTTTTAAACACCGCAAGTTGTTGCCATTCCTGAAACCGCCGATGACCGGTACTGCCCGAACCGAATTCGGCGGGGATAGCTTTCCACTGACAACCGGTGCGGAGGCGATACAGGAGGCCGCCCAGCACTTTCCGAAAGGGTACGCTGGGACGCCCCCGCCGATCCGCACGCGGTTCGGCGGGCAGGTACAGCAGAAAGACCGCCCATAATTTATCGGGGAGGCGACCAAAGCGGTTGATCTGCGCTTGATGCTTCTGTGCGTTTTTGAAAGTGCGACGACGCGCTTGGCGCGAAGTGACTGACTATGCCATCGGACTTCTCCTTTGGTCACAGTTTACTCACCTTTTGATTTTTGGGATAGGCTCTTGAGGTGTTGGTTCGGAGTGTTACGTTTTACTCGACGAGCGATTTCGTCTTGTTTCCCGATCTGTGGGCGTTACGGAATAGCAGGGATCACTGTCGCTTGATGCCCACCGTCACCCTTACCGAGGAAGGTTCGCAACACGCACACTCAAACAAAAACACCCCGCGCAGTTTGCGGGGTGTTACCTTTTGCAGTCGTATTCGTTTCGTGCGATTCTATCGGTGCGAGTCACCCGATGAAGCATGACCGCTTGCGTCGCTGCGCCAGTGGGCGAACGAGGTGAGCGGCTTCCACTGTGGCAGCGGCACAAAGCAAGCGGAGGGGATTTTCGAAAAGAGAGGAAATAGAAACGCGCTGGTCTCAGAAATGTGACAAGTGCGTCTTACCAATGACTTTCCAAAATGATATCCATCGGTCGTTGGCATACACGCACATTTTGTGGTAAAATCATAATGAGTGTGTGTGCCATCGCGGAGAGGAAATATCGTCATGCCCACCATCAGTCGCTTTTATGGCATTCTCGTTCGGATGTTTTACGACGACAAACATGGTCCACATTTTCACGTCGTCTATGCCGAGTATCGCGCCATCGTTTCGATTGAAGATGGTTCGATTCTGGCGGGCGATCTGCCGAATCGCGCGTATCAATTGGTATTGGAGTGGCTGGCCTTGCATCGCGCCGAGTTGAAAACGAATTGGGAAAACGCGCGCAAGAAGAAACCATTAACGGAAATTGCGCCACTCAAATAGAAAGGGAACTATGGATCCGATTGTTCGTTCGCCCTATCCCCTGCCGCCGCGTCTGCGCATCGTCAAAATCGTTGCCGGCTTTACGGTGCATCTCACCTACGCCGATGGCGTCGAGCGTGAGATTGACCTTGAACCGTACTTGCACGGTCCCATCTTTGATCCAATTCGCAACGACCCGAAACTCTTTGCGGCGATCCAGATCGATGAAGTCGGCGATACGATTGGTTGGCCCAACGGCGCGGACATTGCGCCCGAAACACTTTACTATCAAGGTGATCCGCCCTGGGTCGCCAAGCCCAAGCCAACGCGCCCAGCACGCAAACCCATTCCGCCCAAGCCGCTCAAGCGACGGACTGCGCGGGCAAAGGCAAAAATATCAGCGTGAATGTAGACCTTCGAGGTGACAACTGCCTCGAAGGTCGTGTTTTAATGCTTTGCGTCGCCGCGAAGGAGTCCGAAACAAGCTTAGCGTTCA
>DAIDTM010000541.1 GCA_027457205.1 Anaerolineae bacterium
CTGAATTCGAAATGAAGGCGCGTGAAGAGGAACACGTTCACGCGAAAGAAGAAGGCGTTCAATTTGAGTACTTGGCAACGCCCATTCGCTTTATCGGCGACGCGCAAGGTCACGTCCGCCAAATCGAGATGCAACGAATGAGATCCAGATCAGCCGATCAACACCGGCAGCGTCACCCTTCTCACATTCGAATTCCGATTCCGGGATCAAATTTCGTCGTGCCGGCAGACATCGTCGTACTGGCGATTGGTTACAGCGGCGATCCACTGATTCCATCGAAGACGTCCAATTTGAAAACGACAGAGCCGGGGATTTTCCAAGTAGAATCGGAAGCGACAGGACGCACAACCCTGGAAGGTGTGTATGCCGCCGGGGATGACGTACACGGCGCTGACCTGATTGTGACCGCTATGGCGGCAGGACGACGCGTCGCGCAGTCGATGACCGCTTATCTTCGCAATTTACCGTGAATTTCTCAACGTCGCCAGCGCCAGGTGGACACCACCAGCCAAATCGTCACGAGGGTCGCGTTGCCAAAACCGAGAACAATCAGCACGATGGCAAGGACGCGCCAAGTATCCGACGCCAGCAGCGGCACCAGCAGCGCGACCGCGATAGTGAACGCGGCGATGAGGAGACTCGCGGCGAGCCGGCTTGCCATGCGATCCCAGCGTTCCAGCTGGGCGGAGCGCTGTTCGTCCCGCACCACGACTTGGAGCGAGCCGCGCTCTATGCGTTCGACGATGCGCCGCAATTGTTCCGGAAAGAGTAGCAGTTCTTCTCCCCACTCGCCCAGACTGGACAGCGCGCGCTGTCCAATCTCCGGCGGCGACATCATTTCCGCGTACAATCGGCGCGCCTGCGGCTCGGCGACGCTGAACAAATCGAATTCCGGGTCGAGTTGCTGCGCTACGCCTTCGGACATGGTAAACACTTTGGCGAGCAGCCACAGTTCTGCCGGAAAACGCAGATGGTGGCGAAACGTGATCGGCATTAGGTCGTTGACCATGTCGTGTGCGCGCCACGCCTTGAGCGGTTGTCCCCAATAACGATTCAGGATTCGTTGGAGATCGCGCTCCAGATGCTTGCGGTCGAACTGTCCCCATTCTACGACGCCCATCCGCAAGAAATCGTCTACCAGTCCCTCCGGATTCCGCCGCACGACGTTGACCATCATTCGCAGCAAATACTCGCGCGTTTTGCGATTGATCTCGCCCACCATTCCGAAATCCATCGCGCCGATACGTGGGTCTTGACCGGCAGCCGCCGGTGGGATCGCGTAAAAGTTGCCGGGGTGCGGATCGGCGTGGAAAAAATAGTGTTCGAATACCTGTTTGATGATGAGGTTGGCGCTGACGAGCGCGAGGCGATGGCGGTCGATGCCGGCGGCGTCCAGCGCGGCGACATCGTTGATTTTGATTCCCTGAATTTCTTCCAAGACGAGCACGCGGCGCGTTGTGCACGCCCAGTGAACGCGGGGAATGACGACCGTCGGGTCGTCGGCGAAATTATGACGGAATCGGTCGGCGTTGCGCCCATCGCGTTGATAGTCGAGTTCATCGCGCAGAGTCGCCGCGAAATCCTCCGCGATCTCGGTCAAGTCGTACATTTTGCCGAGCGGCGTGCGTTCTTGCGCGATGAACTCGACTATCAACGCGAGGGGCGCAACGCCGACCGATTCCGTCATAATTTCGCCGA
>DAIDTM010000542.1 GCA_027457205.1 Anaerolineae bacterium
TAACTACTCAGCCATCGTTCGATTTATCCGCGAATCACGCGAATCTTCGCTAATTTTTTCTTTTCATTCGCGCTATTCGCGTTATTCGCGGATAATTTTGCCTGTTCACATGAGCAAACGACGGCGGGCTGAGTAGTAACCTTTTTCGTCATTGCGCGGCGCAGCGTGTCCACCTCTCCAGTGAAAACCCAACGACTTTTCGCAATCCGCTATACCTGCTCCTGATATAGAATGACGCCGTAGGTTTCACGCAGGATCGGCGCCACCGCATGGTACAGGTACCCCGCCGACTCCTGACCTAGTCGTCTTCTCACGAAAGCGTCATCGAGTCCACCTTTGGACTTGTGCAGCGCGAGGGTGGCTTTACGGATGGAGCCGGCAACCTGCATGGATTCGGACTCTGGTCGGCGAACTGTGCTAAAATGGGTCGGTAAATCCAAGCGCCATTGAACCTTTCCGCCTCGGATTGCTACTAACAGGTTGATGGCATGATGAGTCTACATTCACGACGGCACGTTTGGCGCGCGACCGCGAGTCCGCAAAGCTTTACCACCCTTGAAGATGTCGAGTTGCTCCAGCGTGTTGCGATGGGCGACCAAGCCGCGCTGGATGCGCTTTACGCGCGCCACGCCGCGGTGCTCCTGCGCTATTTACGCCAACTGACGCGGGATACGTTGGAAGCTGAAGAAATCCTGCAAGATACCTTCGTCGCCGCGTGGACATCGGCAAAGCGATTTGAAGGACGATCGACCGTACGCACGTGGCTCTGTTCGATTGCGCGGCGGCAGTGGCGCGACCGTCACCGTCGGCACGCGCTCGATCTAGACCAGAACACCGATCTCGATCAACTGACTGATCCCGCGCCGACTCCTGATGAAGACGTGCTGGAGGCGGTGGCGGCGGAGGAATTGGGCGCATTGGTCGAGCGATTGAGTCCGGCGCATCGCGACGTCTTGGCGCTCGCGTTTGTCGACGAATTGTCGTATGCGGAAATCGCGCAGGTGCTGGATGTGCCGGTGGGCACAGTGAAGAGCCGACTCAACCATGCCAAGCAAGCGCTCAAGAAACTCCTAAGCCCGCGCGAGGAGATCAAGCGATGAAATTGGATCACGCCGAAACTCGCGAACAGCTCGCTGCTTTTGCCGCAGGCACCCTAAGCGCAGAGGAGCGCGCTGCCGTTGCCGCGCATCTGCGCGAGTGCGCGGTGTGCGCACGCGAAGCCGCAGAATGGGCAAGTATTCGCGGTGCCGTACGCCAAGCCGCGCCTGAAGCGATCCTGCGCCCGCACGTCCTCTCCAATATTCACGCGCGGATTGCCACCGCGGAGACGCATTTCAATGCGCCGGTTCTGTGGCAACTCTTGCTCGCGCAGGTACCGCTCGTGCGGCGGCAGATTTGGACAGCATCGGCGCTGGTGCTGACACTCGGTGTCGGAGTGACATTGGCATTGCGTTACGGCGCAGACGCATTTCTCGTTCTGCTTGCGCCGCTCGTCGCCGCCATCGGCATTGCTTTCATCTACAGTCCTGAAAATGACGCGCCGCTCGAAATCACGCTCGCCACGCCGACTTCGCCGCGGCTCATTTTGCTCGCGCGGCTCACACTCGTCTTTGGCTATAACTTTCTCCTGGGGCTACTATGCTCCACGTTGATCGCGCTCAATGGTCACGCGATGGTTGCCGTTCAGTTGCTGCTGATGCAGTGGCTGGGTCCGATGCTGCTCCTCTCCGCCATCAGTCTCGCGGCGTCACTCCGTTTGGGTTCCACCGCCGGCGTCGGCATCGCCGTTACACTGTGGGGCGTGCGCGTGATGATGACGTCCAGCGCCGTGCAGTTGAACCTAGCCATGCAGCAATCGCTCGCGGTCTTGAATTCGACGAACGTGTTCACGGTAGTGCTCGCGGCGCTCATTTTGCTAGTCGCCGTCGGCTGGCTGCCGAACCAGGAGCAGTTCGCATGAATCTCGAACTCTGGCGACTCGAACTGCGCCGCATCGGCTGGGGCGCGTGGCTCGCGCCGCTCGGCGCGATTGCGGCGCTGGGCGCGCTGGCTTTCCTGGCGAACGTGATGGGTATGGGCAGTCAGACCGATTCGATTCTGAGCGAAGGGCTGGACGCGCTGCCGCTCGTCGGCGGAATTGCCGCGGCGACATTGTTGGCGAGCGATCCCGCGCTGGAACTGCAACTCACCTTACCAACATCGTTTCGCACGACCGCGCTGCGCCGCGCCGCCCTTGCGCTGGCTTGGACCGGATTGGTCGCGCTCGTCTACACCGTGCTCCTCGCCGCCACCCAACGCCTCATCTGGCCTGTGTCACCCATCGCGAATCAATTGATCTGGCTCGCGCCGCTCCTTTGCTTTGCGGGAATCGGCGCGGTGTTCAATCTGGGAATGCGCGCCGCCGCAGCGGGGAGTGGCATCACCGGCGTTATCTGGGTTTTTCAATTGTTCTTTCGACGAAGTTTATCCGAAACGCCGGCGACGCAACCCATCACGCTCTTTTTGCGATTCGATCCCACGGTCGCATCGGTCTGGATCGTCAATCGGATGGCGCTTTGCGCGCTCGCGATATTATTGTTCGCGCTCGCGATCCAATGGTTGGGCGACGCGGAACGATTGCTGAAAGGGGAAAACGGATGACGCTCGTCGGAGTGCTTCGTTACGAATTTCTGATGCAGACGCGCCGCCCCGTCGTGTGGCTCGTGCTTGTCTTGGTCGCGCTGCTGAGCAGTTTCCCTTTTCTGCAGGGTCTGCCGACAGAATTGACCGGACTGGAAGTTGCCGCGGGCGTCACGTATTTTATGAATACCTTCATGCCGATTGCATTTGGCATTCTGCTCTCCGACCGGTTGCCGCGCGACCGTCGACTCAACACCAACGAGTTGCTCGCAAGTTTCCCTTCAAGCGCGGGGACGCGATTGTGGGGCAAGTTCTTGGGCGCGGCGGCAGCCACCGCGCTCCCGTTTAGCGCGCTGTATTTGATCGTGGCAGGCATTCTCGCCATACAACGCGGCGACGCGTCGATTCTCGCGTTTGAACTGCCGCTCTTGATCCTGACGGTGCTGCCAGGACTGATCTTCGTCGGCACATTCTCGCTTCTCTGCACCGAGATGTTGCCGGACCCGCTCTACGCGGTGCTGTTCATCGGCTATTGGTTCTGGGGCAACGTGGTCTCGCCGCGCCGCATTCCAACTCCCGCTTGCACGCCGCTCACACCGATCGGCGGATTTGCAGAACACGGAATTCTAGGAACTCCTGGCGGCCTTTGTTCGGGTCTCATACCGCCGATCACACCCGCGCAAGGGTGGTTGAGCATCGCGCTGTTGATTGGCGTCGCCGCCATCGCGATGCTCGCGGGACAATTCTATTCGAACTGGCGCACGGAGGAGTCGTAATGAAGACCGCGCATGGATTTTCCGGTTCGTTCAAATATGAGTTTCTGATGCAGTTACGCCGACCGGCTTTGTGGCTGGTAATCCTCGTAACCGGATTGTTTGTTTTTGGTAGCACGATTCTGCCTTCGCCGTTGGAGCAGGGCGCGAATCCACTCCACCTCGTCGCCGACAAGACCAGTACGGTCGCATTCTTCTTGCTCGCTACCACCGGCATCCTGCTTGCCGACCGGTCGCCGCGTGATCGCGCGCTGAAAACTACCGAGCTGCTGAAAAGTTTTCCGACCAGTCTGGGTGCACGATGGTGGGGCAAATACCTGGGTGTAACGTTGGCGACGGCAGTGCCAATTGCGCTTTTATGTCTCGCAACGATTGGTTATTATGCTCTCTTGACGCGCGATATGAGTCTGTTCGCGTTAGAGCCGCTCGTCTTCGCGGCGATTGTCCTCCCGGGGATATTCTTCATCGGCGCATTCTCGCTGGTCTGCACCCTGGCGCTGCCGACGGCGCTCTATTCGATTCTTTTCATCGGCTATTGGGTCTGGGGCAACCTGGTTCCGCCCCGCCTGATGCCGACATTGAATTGCACACTCCTGATGCCGAGTGGTGGATATGCCGAGAGCGGGTTCTTTGGCGGCGGCGCTGTTTGCGATGGCTCCACAGTTACCGCGACTGCGGCTCAAGCCTGGGAAAGCATTCTGCTCTTACTTGCCTGTGCGGCGGTGGCAATGCTCATCGG
>DAIDTM010000543.1 GCA_027457205.1 Anaerolineae bacterium
GCTTCGATCTCGCTCCAGTTCTCGACGATGAGCCACGCGTTTTCTGGAAGATGTTCCGCCAACGACGCCGGATTGGGATAAAAATATTGCAGATAAAATTCGATGCCGCGAAAGCGGCGTCCGTCCTCCAGCGATTCCAAATCCTGGCGGAAGGTCGCGGCGGCAACGGGGTGTGGGGCATCCAGGTCCAGCTGTTTCAGCCGACCGATCGCGTCGCGTCCGCGCCCCGGCAGCGCCTCGCTCGCCGGCACGACCGTCAGCGCGTCGATCTCTTGCGCCGACCGCTGCGTCGCCGGATCGAACGCGCGCAGCGACGCGATCTCGTCGCCGACGAATTCGATCCGCACCGGCTGCGCGCTCGCGGGAGCCCAAATGTCGAGGATGCCGCCGCGCCGGCTGAACGCGCCGGGCGTCTCGACGACGGCTTCGTATTCATAGCCGAGCGTGACGAGCGCGCTCAACAGATCGATCAATGGTCTGCTCTCGCCGCGCCGCAGCACGCGCATCGCCGCAAGGAAAGCGGCAGGCGGCACGGTGCGCTGCATCACCGCGCGGACGGAGGTGACGACGATGGGCGCGGGAGCATCCAGCCGAATGCCGCGGCGTTGCGCGAGCGCGGCAAGCGCGCCGAGCCGCGCGGCAATCGTTTCGGCGTTCCACGGCATTCGCTCGTAAAAAAGTGGATCGGGTTCGGGAAACGAAAAGATGCCCGCCCCGTTCTGGCTCCAGATGCTCAATTCATCCGTAATTTGCTTGGCGCGGTCCGAACGCGCGGTCAGCACCACCATCGGCGCGTCGAGCGCGCGCGACAGCGCGGCGAGCATCGGCGCGCGTGCGGATTCGATCACATCCGCGGTAACCGTGCTTTGGGCGCGCAGCGCGGCGGTGAGAGAATTAAAAGCAGGGAGTGATTCAATTAGGGGAAGGAGTCCAGAAAGATTCATCGCAAGAGATGACGGAAGACGAAGGACGGAAGACGGAAGAGACGTTGTCTAGAACGACCCTCTCGGCGTCAGTCCTTGGTTGAGTAAATCGCGGGTTCTTCGCGAAGCCACGATTGCTCAGGGGCAATCGTTCGACGCATGGTGTGCAGTTTTGCCGCCAACATCTGAGCGCGCTTGTCCGCTTCGTTCAAATCGCTTTCGTCTTTCAACAATTTGCGCCGACTGATGATTCTTTGGCAGGCAACCGTCTCGATCAACGAACGAATCGCCAGTCCAAGGAAACGAGCTTGCTCCGGATCAGTCTGCCCCGTTGAACCTTCAGCGATGTTCAATGCGATAGATGTGGCAGCACGAACGACCTGCGATTTGAGATTATATTCTTCGCTCTTGGGTAATTGATTGGAAATCTCGTAAATCAAGTCAATGTATTCCAACGACAGATTCCACACTTCCAGTTTCTCAAACTTGAATGGCACCCTGTCCTCCTTCGTCTTTCGTCCCCTATCTTCCGTCCTCCGTCCTCTGTCTTCCGTCAATTGAACTTGTTCATTGCCGCCGTGATCCCATCGGTCAGCCACACGTCGATGGCGTCCGCCGCGCGCGTGAACGTCTCGTCCATCACCACGCGTTCGTCCGCGTCGAAGCTGCCGAGCACGTGGTCTATGTCCGCGTCGGGATTGGGTCTGCCGATGCCAACGCGCAGTCGCGGAAAATCCGACATACCGACGTGCGCGATGATCGATTCCATCCCGTGATGCCCACCCGAACTGCCGCGCGAGCGCAGCCGCATCTTGCCCAGCGGCAAATCGAGATCGTCGTAGACCACGAGTAGATCGTGCGGCGCGATCTTGTAGAACGCGAACAACTTGCCAACCGCTTCGCCGCTCGAATTCATAAACGTCTGCGGTTTGGCAAGCAGGATGCGCTGCCCGCCGACGCTGCCTTCCGCGATCTGCGCGTTGAACCGCTTGCGCGTAAAATCGAGCGCGTGAGCGCGCGCGAACCGGTCGGCGACGAGAAAGCCGATGTTGTGGCGGCTGTGGGCGTACCGCGCGCCGGGATTGCCCAAACCAACGATCAATTTGATATTTTGCGGCGTTTCCGCCGCGCCGTGACGTTTTAACCAGCGGAGTGAAGGCATCGGAATTTTGGATTTCAGATCTTGGATTTATGATTTCGCCGAAACAAACCCAGAGTCTGTTGGTTGGCGTCTAAAGCAAATTCCTAATCGATTTACGGTTTGTCACGCTGAGCGGAGCGTCTCGTTATGTGGAAACTAGATTCCCACCTGCCCTGGCGGGACCGCAGGTGTCAGGGTCGCTTCGCTCGGAATGACCGCCCATAAATCGAACTGGAATCTGCGCCAACGTGGGTCTGACGACGACTTTGCCAAAGTAAGAGTTTAGCACAGGACGAAGAATCTGGCAAAAATGAACGAACGCGGGACGGATTGACACCGCCGCGCCTCACGATTATAATGGCGACGCTGTTTTTGTAAGACCAGTTTGCAAACTGGTCTTACCCCAGGAGGCAACCTCTCCGTGTCGGCAAAGGATTTTCTACAAAAATTGTCGGAGGCGAGCGGCGTGACCGGCTACGAGCACGCCGTGCGCGAATTGGTTATCTAAGCATTTCGTCCGTACGCCGACGAAATCACCGTGACGACGATGGGCAGCGTGATCGCGCTCAAACGCGGCGCGCGCGATCCCAAAGACAAGACGCCCGCGCCCAAGGTGTTGATCGAAGGACACATTGACGAGATTGGCTTGATGGTCACAGAAATCGACCACGGCTTTCTCCGCTTTACCCAAGTCGGCGGTTTCGACGTGCGCGTGCTGCTGGCGCAAGAAGTGATCGTGCACGGCAGAAAGGAACTACGCGGCATCATCGGCTCACGCCCGCCGCACGTGCTGACGGACCAAGAACGCGAACAAGTGATTCCGATGAGCGATTTGTTCATCGACGTGGGGTTGCCCGACGAGCGCGCGCGCGAAT
>DAIDTM010000544.1 GCA_027457205.1 Anaerolineae bacterium
CGTACAGCGTTGGCGATGCCACTGGCGTTGGCGTGGGATAAAGAATCGCCGAATCGCCGGTCACAGTCAAAAGATAGGGTTCCGCGACAGAATTGGTGTTGGTGAGAGCGACAAAGTATCGTCCCGAATTCTTGAACGCGCCTGACCAGTACAAATCGTGCGCCAAAGTGCCATAGACCGTATCGTAGAACGGCGTGCCGCGACCCACGGGTGCAGTCGTGGGATCGCTCATCCACGCGGTGGCTTGGTCAGGCGTGTAGATGGCGAATTGCAATCCACCGACGCCGTTCGCGTCCACGGCAACATTGACCCGCGATTGAACACTGACGCGCCCTGACCGGCTAAGCCCCGGCACATAGTCGTAATAAAACCAGAGCGTCGTGTTCGGCGCGATGGTTTGCCAACTCGTCGGTACCATTAACGCATCATTCGGTCCCGCGCCGGTGGGCGTGCTGGCAAATACTGCCGGCGCGATCAACACGAGGGCGAGAGCCGCCAATACAATTGCCCAACGAAACAAGTTTTTCACAGTTCCTCCCGTGCTTGGTACGATGTTTTCCAAAATTCATTAGCGAACGCGACCGCTCAGCGCGGTGTGGCATTCATCGCATACTTGGGCGACCTTGCCCTGGCTCATAAACTGCAAGCCGTCCAGTCCCGCCGTATGCGCGGTGTGGCAGGTGATGCAGTGCGCGGCTTTTGGATCCATCGCCTGCCACTGCGGCAGGTAAAGGTGATAGTGTCCATTCGTCCCGCGGCTGCCGCCCTGGTGCGTGCCGGCGAGTACATTGGTGTGACACTTGAGGCAGGCATCATCGCCCAGCGGATTTGTCGTCACCGCCGGCTGACGATACGCGCCGCTCAGGTACGCCCCCAAATCCTGCGCGCCCTGCCGCAAACCAACCGCGCGTCCCAACACGCCGCTGCCGCTGTGACAATCGATGCACGCAATTTGCTTCTGCGCGTGAAACGCTGCTAGCGTCACCGGACTAGATTGAATCGATTGTTGATAGTACGTTACTTCCGGCGCGGTATGACACGCCGCGCAGAACGCATCCTGATTTTCCAGTGCGAGCGACACGCCCACACTGCCAATCGCCAGAATGATCGCGCTAAAGACCGCAAGACCGAAGATCACAACGAATTTTCGCATCTTGCCTATTACGCACTAGGCATCACGTATTACGTGTTGCGTATTGCGTAGCGCGTAATCATCATTCGTACCGCAGCGCGTCGATCGGGTGCAAGCCCGCGGCGCGGCTCGCCGGGTAACTGCCAAAGAACAGACCCACGCCGGCGGAGAACAAGACTGCCAGAATGACGGCGTCCGGATCGACCACGGTGCTGATCGAACTGGAGCCAAGCTGAATGCCGGAAATCAGACGCGCGATGAGCGCGCCCAGTATAATTCCGATGATGCCACCGGACAGACTGAGTATCGTCGCCTCCGTCAGGAACTGCGCCAGAATGTCGCGCTTGCGCGCGCCAACAGCTTTGCGGATGCCGATCTCGCGCGTGCGCTCGGTCACCGAGACCAGCATGATGTTCATGATACCGATGCCGCCGACGATCAGCGAGATCGCCGCCACGCCGCCCAGGAAGATCGTCAAAGTTCCGGTCACCTGACTCGCCGTGTTCAGAATATCTTGCTGGCTCTGAATCGTAAAGTCATCCTGTACGACGTGGTGCCGCTGGTCTAAAATCTGGCTAATATCTTGAATCACCTGGGTCTGCGCGCTTGGGCCGGTGATCTTGACGTTGAGGACTTGGACCGAGTTGCCAGCGCCAAAGCGTCCACCGCGGCTCAAGCGGCTCATCGCCGTTGTGATCGGCACAAAGACCTGATTATCTTGATTCAAGAAACCGGTGCCACCTTGGGCTGTCATCACGCCGATCACGCGAAATTGTTGTCCGTTAATTCGGATCGACTGACCGACCGGTTCGCCCGTATCGAAGAGAGTCTGGGCAACTCCGGCGCCAAGCACCGCGACTGCCGATCGCGCTGTGACGTTCGAACTCGAGACAAAGTCGCCATCCGCCACCGAGCCGTTCAGCGCGTTCAGATAATCCGGTGTGACGCCGACGATTCGGCCGTTCGTATTGTTGCCCATATACGCCATTTGACCAAAGCTATCTACTTCAGGCGCAACTGCCACGACATTGGACACGCTGGAGATCGCGGTACCGTCTTCCATCGTGAGCGTGGCGGCGGACCCTTCTGCCGCGCGGACGCCGTTCTGAACCGGCGCGCCGGGACGGATGTACAGCAAGTTGGTGCCGATGCTGTTGATTTGATTGGTGATTGCCGCCTGTGCGCCCCGCCCGATCGACAGCATGGCGATGACTGCCGTGACGCCAATGATGATGCCGAGCATCGTCAGTGAGGAGCGCAATTTGTTGGCGCTGAGACTCCGCATCGCGATGCGGACGCTTTCCATGAAATTCATATTCCCGTCCCTTCTAGGTTTCTGGTTGGCGTCAGAGCGACGCCTGCCAGATTAGTTCCCATTATTCACGACCAAGCCATCGCGCACCCGGATCGTGCGCTGGGCTTGCGCGGCAATCGTCGGATCGTGCGTGACCAGAATGACAGTCAAGCCCCGGTCGCGATTCAATGTCTTGAAGATATTAATGATCTCCGCGCCGGACTTGCTGTCCAGGTTGCCGGTCGGCTCGTCCGCGAGAATGATGCTGGGATTGGTCACCAACGCGCGCGCGATCGCGACCCGCTGCTGTTGTCCGCCGGACAATTCGTTGGGGCGGTGATGCACTCGCTCCTTCAGCCCCACCGATTCGAGCGCGGCGAGCGCGCGCTGCCGGCGGTCCGGCGCGCCGGCGTACACCATCGGCAGCTCTACCTGATCGAGCGCGGGCGTGCGCGCCAGGAGGTTGAATTGCTGGAACACGAAACCGATTTTCTTGTTCCGAATGCCCGCCTGCTGGTCGTCGGTGAGCTTGGAAACGTCGACCCCGTCCAGAATGTACTTGCCGCTCGTGGGGGTGTCCAGACAGCCGATGATATTCATGAGCGTCGATTTGCCGGAGCCGGACGGTTCAATGATCGCAACCATCTCACCCGTCATGATCTGAAACGAGACGCCGTTCAGCGCGGGCACTTCCACTTCGCCCATCTTGTAGATTTTCTTGACATCTTCGATTTGAATGACTGGTTGAAGAACGGGCGGCACGGTTAACCTCCTCGTCCGAAGAGGATGCCCGGTCCGAAACCGCCTCGCGGTGTCGTCGTGGTCGTCGCGTTCAGCACGACTTCGTCGCCCGCTTTCAGTCCACTGGTGATTTCAACCGAGGTGTTGTCCGATAGACCCGTGGTCACCGGCACAAGAATTTGCTGACCGTTGTACAACACGGTGGCAGTCTTTGTAGTACCCTGGGTATGAATCGCGCGCAACGGCGCGAGCAAGACGTTCGTGCGACTGTCTGTTTCTACGTTGATCGTCGCGGTCATCCCTGGCAAGACATCGCCATCGGGGTCGGTCAAATTCGCGGTCACGAGATAGTTCACGACGCCCGACGTAACGGTACCCACTGGGTCAATCGACGCGATGGTGGTGGTGTAGGTTTTGCCCGGCAACGCGTCCAACGTCAACTGCGCCGTCTGTCCAACTTTGATGCTCGGAATGTCGATTTCGGCGACGGTGGCTTTGACCTGGAGATGCGTCACATCGGCAATGACCACTGCGGTACCCGAAGCCGTATCGCCGACGTTGAAATTCACAGTCGTCACTTGCCCGTCAATCGGCGCGACGATTTGCGCGTTCGCCAAGTTAAGCTGCGCTTGTTGAAGCGCGATCTGGGCTTGGTCTACGGACGCCTGCGCGGTCTGCACCGCCGAAGTATCGTTGTAGTTGGACGCGGTAATGTTGTAATTCGCGAGCGCGGACTGGTAGTTATTCGTCGCGGTCTGAAGCGCCGCGGCTTGCGAGGTCATCGCGACATCGGCGCGCCACGCCACCACGTCATACGCGGCTTGCGCCTGCTGGAGCGCCACCGCCGCGTTATCCAGCGTCGCCTTAGCGGCGATCAACTGCTGCGGCGCTTGTGCGGCTTTGAGTTTTGCGGAAGCCAGGTTCGCCTGTGCAGTCACCAGATTCGTCTGCGCGGTCTTGAGCGCAAACTGCAAGTTGGTCGGATCGAGCGACATCAGCGGCTGACCTTTCTTGACCTTATCGCCAACCTGTACGTTCACTTTTGCCACCGTTCCCGAAGTCTGGAACGCCACCGACGCGGTGGTAGGCGCAGAGATGTTGCCCGCCTCGGAGACTGTCGCGACGAGGTTGCCGCGTGTGACGGCGACGGTCTGCAACTTGACATTGCTCGCCGCGGCGCTGGCGTTCATTTGCTGAATGCCCAGGAATACGGCGATGACCGCCACAACGACGACGACGATGCCAATGATGACTAGATTTCTTTTCATAGACTCTCCCTTGTGGAACAGATTTTAGTATGGTGTGATTCTATTGCGTCGGCGTCGGAATTGAAGTTGGCGCAACAGAAGTAGGACTGGGCGGATTGAACACATGAATCCATCTTGCCACGATCGCGCCCTGATTATTCGGCGAGCCGATCACGGTGACTCGATCACCCACCCGCAGATTCGCTGCCGTTATCTTCGCGCGATTCCGTTCGACCCGCGTCTCCTTGTTCAGCAAAATCGTCTGCGACGAACCGTCGCGCAACTGAAGCACAATCGTCTGCTGATCAATCGATTGGATCGCGCCAATCGCTCCGTGTCCGGAGCGCAGATAGAACAACCGGCGCAGCAGTTCCACCGGATTCTGGTCGCCATGCGTATGCAGACGCGCCACAAAAATGCCGGCGCCCAAGACGATAAACAGCACCAGCAAAATGCCGATGGTAATCAGAACAATTCGCAACCACTTGTCTCGCATCAATTGTGCTCACGATGTAGAACTATACACGATACGGATTAACCCAAGATGAGAACCGCATAAGGATTTGCTTGATTAGTGTGCGTGCGTATATCCGCTGTGCGAGCTGGGCGGTCGAATCGTCTCGACCCACTGCTGCGCCAGCACGATCACCGTAAACAACGCAAACAAGGTCAGCACGATTTCGCCGATGGGCACGGCGTCGATCAACGCCCAGATGGCGTCAATCGAGTCAGTCGAGAAAATGTCCGGGCGGCTGGTCAAGAGCGAGACGAAATCAAATGTGCCGTTGACTTGGAACGCTACGGCGAGCTGGAAGCCAAACCACACCAAGAGCAGCGCCGAAAAAACCGTCGCCGCGAAAATAAATGGCATACGCGCGCGGCGCAGTTGATCCTGGGCGACGCGGACTTGGACCGCGCTGTCGATGCGCGCCGCAAGGTCGCGCGGCGGCTCCTGGCGTGGCAGCACGCGCAGCGCGCGGCTCATTTCCTGATCGAACGCGACTTGCGCCCGGCACGTCGCGCACGTCGCGAGGTGCGCTTCCATTTCCGCGCGCGCCGGTGCAGTCAACTCGTTCTCGACGTACAGATCCAATTCGCTCGCGGTGAGGTGTTTGTCGTTCATTGCACGCCCCCTTTGGCAAGCTCGGACGAACCATCGGCATCGGTCCGCCGCGTCGAACCCTGCAACCTCTCAGGGTCGGACTTTTTTTCCAGTTTCAATCGCAACTGATTCTTGGCGCGGCGCAAATGCGTCCGCACTGTATTGATCGGCAGATCCAGCGTCTGTGCGATCTCTTCGTAAGACAATTCCTCCACGT
>DAIDTM010000545.1 GCA_027457205.1 Anaerolineae bacterium
GCAGCATGTCGGTCGGCAGCCGTTCGCGTCGCGGTTCTATCTGGCAGGCGGCACCTCCATTGCTCTCCAGTTGGGGCATCGTACCTCGGTCGATCTTGATTTTTTCACCGAAAAAGACGAACTGGGCGATGAGTCACGCGCGGAGATTGTCTCCGCCATGGCGTCTCTCAATCCGAGCGTGCTTACGGATCATGTAGGGAGTTTGCTGTTTTCGGTTCAAGGTATTTCGACGGGTTTCTTTGGTTATGGCTATTCTCTCGTCGGGCAAGGCGTTGAATTTGAAGGCGTGCTGTTGGCATCGCCGATAGATATCGGAATGATGAAACTCGATGCGCTGATCAGCCGCGCGAGCCGCAAGGATTTCTACGATCTCTACTTTATCGGGCAGTCGAATCCCATCGACTCTCTTCTGGAGCTTGGGCGCGCCAAGTATCCGTTCGCACGCGATTTTGAGCTTCAAGCGGTCGAGAGTCTGACGTTCTTTGAGAATGCCGACGCCGACTTTCAACCCAACCTGCTCATTCCGGTCGAGTGGGAAACGGTCAAGGCATTTTTTGTCGAGCAGGCGAAATTATTGCGTCAGAAGTGGTACGGGTTCTAGATGAGGCAACGATAAATGATGCACGGTCCAGCAGGCGGCGGCGGATGGTGGAGCTTCGTCCGCGCGAATGATGACGCGCAGCCCCACGTCACGCGCGATTTGCTGCGGCGGGTCGCCACGTACGCGCGCCCATACACCTTTAGGATCACGCTGACCCTCCTCTCGATCTTCGCGTCGTCGCTGATCGAACTGGCGCCGCCGCTCCTCTTCCGCGACCTCATCGATCACGCGCTGCCGAACAAAGACCTGGCGCGGCTGAATCTGCTCGCGCTGGGGATGATCGCCATTCCGCTGGTGGACGGACTCAACGGCGTGGGGCAGCGTTGGCTGACCTCGCGCGTCGGCGAAGGCATCATCGCCGATCTGCGCCGGTCGCTGTACGCGCACATGCAGCGGATGTCGCTGCGCTTTTTCACGAACACGAAAACCGGCGAGTTGATGTCGCGGCTCAACAACGACGTCGTCGGCGCGCAGCGCGCGGTCACCAACACGCTCGTCTCGATCATCACCAGCGCGTTCCAGCTCGTCGCGACGCTCGTGATCATGCTCTCGCTGGATTGGCGGCTGACGCTCCTCGCGCTCATCATTTTCCCGCTGTTTATTTTGCCCTCGCGCCGAGTCGGACGCATCCTGCGCGATATTGTCAATCAGCAGCTCGACCTCAACATGCAGATGAACGCGATGATGAGCGAGACGCTCAACGTCAGCGGCGCGCTGCTGGTGAAATTGTTCGGGCGGCAAAAGGACGAGACGGAAAAATTTGGCGGCTACGCCAATCGCGTGCGCGACATTGGCGTGCGGCAGGCGATGGTCGGTCGCTGGTTCTTTCTGCTGCTCGGTTTGGTCAGCGCGCTCGGCACCGCGATGGTGTGGTGGGTGGGCGGCTATCTTGTTTTGCAAAACGCGTTCACGATTGGAACCATCGTCGCGTTCGCGGCGTACCTCACGCAATTGTACGCGCCGATCTCGTCGCTGGTCAACGCGCGCGTCGACTTTGCCCAATCGATGGTCTCGTTCGAGCGCGTGTTCCAAATGCTCGACTTGCCGGTCGAAATTCAGGATCGCCCTGGCGCGGTAGCGCTGGCGCGCGCACGCGGCGAGATTCGGTTCGATAATGTCATTTTTTCGTATATGGAACAGACCGCCGACGAGCTGGACACGTCGCTGCCGGCAGGCATCCCCAGGTCGGTTCTTAGCGGAAGAAGCGGCGGCAGCGTGCGGTTTCCAACTCCCGATGGGAATGGCGGTCTTGGCGCACACCCAAATGGCGGCGATAAAGAGCCAACCCCGTTGTTCGTTCCGACGCGCCGCTACGCGTTGCGCGGCGTCAATTTTGAAATCCAAGCCGGGCAACTTGCTGCCCTCGTGGGACCCAGCGGCGCGGGCAAGACGACGATCACGTACCTCATTCCGCGTCTGTACGATCCGACTGAAGGGCGCGTGTTGATCGATGGGCACGACCTGCGCGACGTGACGCTCGATTCGCTCTCGCGGCAGATCGGGATGGTCACGCAGGAGACTTATCTTTTCCACGATACGATCCGCGTGAATTTGCTCTACGCCAAACTGGATGCAACCCAGGCGGAAATCGAACGCGCGGCGCGCGCGGCGAACATCCACGATTTCATTTCCAAACTGCCGCAAGGGTACGACACGATTGTCGGCGAGCGCGGCTATCGGCTGAGCGGCGGCGAAAAGCAGCGCGTCGCGATCGCGCGCGTGATTCTCAAAGACCCGCGCATCCTCGTGCTGGACGAAGCCACGTCGAATCTCGATTCGGAATCGGAAGCGCTGATCCAAGCCGCGCTCAAGCCGTTGATGAAGGGGCGCACCAGCGTCGTCATCGCGCACCGCCTCTCGACGATCCTCGCGGCGGATGTGATTCTCGTGATCGACGATGGGCACGTGGTGGAGCAGGGCACGCACGCGGAGTTGCTCGCGCGCGATGGGTTGTACGCGCGGTTGTATCGCACGCAGTTCAAAGCTAGTGAGGAGTATTCAGCAAGCAGCGAGCAGTAATCAGTATTCAGTTTGCTGCTCACTGAATACCGAATACTGAATACTGATTTCTGGCGACGGAGCATCGAACCTTGACCAAGTACCTCGCACTCGCCATCGTTCCAATCGGACTCATCGCCTGGGGATTGTTCGGCGCGACCCAGCTGACCACTGCATCGTTCACCGCGTTTGTCGATTACCAGACGCCGTACGTCGACAAACTCGCTCCCGGCAACACCGGCGATCCGCTCACTTCTCAAGTCATCATCGTCGTCGCGGACGGCTTGCGCCTCGATGCGTCGCAGCAGATGACGAACGTGAACGCGCTGCGCGCTATCGGCGCGGACCGTGTGATGCGTGTGGGGCAGCCGTCGCTCTCGCTGCCGGGCTGGACGGTGATCGGCACCGGCGCGTGGCAGGAACAGCACGGACAGACGACCAACTTTGACGGCCGCGTCACGCCGATGGATTCGATCTTTCTCGCGGCGCGGCGCGCCGGATTGACGACGGCGCTGACCGGCGACACGGATTGGAAAACCATGTTCAACGGGCACGTCGATACGATGATGGTCGAAGCCGGTCCGACGGACCCGCACCACAATCCCGACGGCGTGCGCCAGCAGGACGATGCGATTGAAGCCGACGCGCTCAAGCTGTTGAAAGAGAACCATCCGAATTTGCTGCTCATTCACTTTACCGCGCCGGACAACGCGTATCATGGCTATGGCGTTTTTAGCCCGCAGGCGCAGCGCGCCGAGCAGGATGTCAACGCGCGGGTTGGGCGATTGACGCAAGCGGTGGACCTGAGCAAGACGACGATTTTCTTTACCGCCGATCACGGTCACATCGATCGCGGCGGACACGGCGGACCCGAGCCCGTCGTCTTGAACGTCGAGTTTGTCGCCGCCGGCAAAGTGATCAAGCCGGGCAAGTACGGCTTGGCGATGCAGGCGGATGTCGCGCCGACCGCCGCGGTGTTGCTTGGTACGAGTTTTCCGACGGACAATCAAGGCGATCCGATGTTCGATATGCTCGATATGACGGCGCACGCACAAGCGCAGCGCAGCGTCGATTGGGCGCAGGAAATCGCGACGCGGTACGACAGCATTGCTCACGTGATCGGCGTCGGCGCGATCGAGCATCCAAAACTCGCGGAAGCGCAAGCCGCGCTCGCGGCAGGAAACGACAGTGCGGCGAGCGCCGCCGCGCAAGCCGAGGTAGCGGCGACTCGTGACCGTGCGGCAGC
>DAIDTM010000546.1 GCA_027457205.1 Anaerolineae bacterium
CGCCATCTCTTTCTCAAAGATGCGGATCGAGAAGAGGTGCTCAAGGTAGGGCAGAATGCTATTGATCGATGATTCATCGAGCCGCGCGTGCGCAGTCTGTTCGATCTTCTCGCGAACGCTTTCTTCCGGATCGTCGTCCGCGATCTCGAAGAGCGTCTTGAGCAGCCGCACGAAAACGCCATACGCCGGCTGTCCGTAGGCAAGGCAGGCGCCTTCGAGGACGGTTACGGGCTGGTCAGCCAGATAGCTCTCGAATTCCGCGGTGAGGCGTGATTTGCCGATGCCCGCGTTGCCGGTGACGAGAACGATTTGTCCGTGCTGCCGCGCAGTCAGCTCATCGACCGCGCGCCGCAGGCGCGCCAGTTCTTCGGTGCGACCGACCATCGGCGCGGCGAGTCCCGGGATGCCGCGCACGCGTCCGGCTTTTTGTCGCGGCGCGACGACTTCGTAGATTTCTACCGGCTCCACTCGGTTCTTGACGCGGATGGAGCCAAGTTCATGAAATTCAAACAGCGGTTGCGTCTGTTCGTACACCGAGCGGCTGACGAGAATGGTACCCGGCTCAGCGACACTCTGTAAGCGCGACGCGACGTTGACTGTGTCGCCGAGTGCGGTATACTCCATTCGCAAATCGGAGCCGATGCTGCCCACCGCGACCGGTCCTGAATTCAATCCGATGCGTACCTTGAGCGTAATGCCAAGGCGATCTTCCAAGTCTACGTTGATACGGCGCAGCGCGTCCTGCATGCCCAGCGCCGCGCGTACCGCGCGCGCCGGGTCGTCTTCGTGCGCGATCGGCGCGCCGAACAGCGCCATCAGCCCATCGCCCATCACCTTGTCCAGCGTCCCTTCATGCTTGTAAACCTCGTCCGTGAACGCTTTTAGCGTGCTGTCGATGAAATCGTAGACTTGCTCAGGGTCGAGTTTCTCGGCGATTGCCGTGAATCCGCTGATGTCGGAAAAGAGGACGGTCACGGCGCGCCGTTCGCCTTCGATCTGTTTGCCGGCGCGGGTGATCTTTTCCGCCAGCGGCGCAGGGATTGGCACAGCCGCGTGCAACCGGGTCTCGCCGCCTGGCGTGCGGGGCGTCGCGGTATCCAGACTGATGCCGCAATTACCGCAGAATTTGAAATTACCTGGATTTTCAAACCCGCAATTCGGGCAAACCCGAACCAGCGGCGACGCGCAATTTCCGCAGACGTTCACGCTGCTGGGATTTTCAAAACCGCACTTGCGGCATTGGATTGCCATAGGATTGTCTTGAAGAAAATCGACCGGCGAGGATCAGTCGAAATTATACTACAGGCGCACAGGTCGCGCAACATGCCGAATAGCAAAAAGGCAACTCGCGTCTCGTCGAGTTGCCTGAAGACAATAGATTACGCGGCTGTTCGATTGCGAGACGGCCCGCGCGCTAGTCGCCGCCGCCCGGCAGAGCGAACCGGAAGTTGAGTCTGCCTTTTCCGTTGTTGTCTTTGACCTGCACCGCGTCGCCGTACGTGACTTTGACGGACGGGGTCGATGCCAGTTTCCCATTCACCTGAAGGCGCATCGAGTTATTTTCGCCGCGTTCCTTGACGACCTGGAGCAAGGGCACGTTGGGTCCCGGCGTCTTACAGCCACCGGCTTGTTGATTGCCGTACGGCGTGTCTTCCGGCACAAATACCGTGACCGCGGATTGCTGCGCCGCATCGACAATCAGCCACTTGCCGGCAACGCAGAGCGCCGGGTCTTCGTAGCCGTACCTTGCGCTTGCAACGCCGATCGTCAGTGTCAGCATTAACACGGCGAGCGGTAGAACGAAGAGTAGTTTTTTCATTCTAATCTCCTCCGCCTGTCGAAACGAATGTCCAACAGGCACTTGCGTTGATAAACAAAAAGTCTGTCGATGCCGCAGAGTACGGAATAGACAGACCGGGATGATCTCTAATCCACTTCGGCGGCTTGGCGATCATAGCGCAGATGGTCGCGCGCTTTAGACCCATTGGCTTTGCGTCCCCGTCTTTCGGCGGGTTTGCCTTTTTTCGGTGCGGATGGATTCAATTCGTTCGCCCCTATGTTACCCGATTCTCTTCGCCGGGTCAATAGGATGCCAGTACCGATTCGCAAAAGCCGCTTGCGTTCCGTTCGATGCTCAGTGTATAATTCGCCGGCTGGGCAGCCGAAATCTCAACTCGCCGGAAACTCGTAACTTGGTCCGGGCTGCCGATGCATTTTCTAGAAAGGTCGTCCAATGTCCCGAAGAACAGCCCTTTTGCTCGCCGGCAGCGCGGCGGGATGCAGCATTCTGCTGTTGTGCGCTTGCGTCGCCGCGATTGCTGGCTATACGTACTTGAATCCCATCGTTGGCGCAACCGACCGGATCGCTTACATCGACGACAACAACAATGTCCAAGTCGTCGATGCGCGCGGCGAGAACCGCGTCGCGTTGACGACCGATGCGTCGGACACGCTGCCGCGCGCCTACCTCTTCCCAACCTGGTCGCCGAACAGCCAGCGCGTCGCCTTCGTCGGCGTCAGCGGCGACAGCGCGACGCGCCAAGCGGCACTCTACACCGCGCCTGCCGCGGGCGGCAAGCCGGTCGCGGTGTTTCAGAGCGCGACGCAAACGCCGTTTTATCTTTACTGGTCGCCCAATAGCCAGTGGATTGGCTTTCTCGCCCAGAACGATACCCAGATGGCGTTGATGCTCGCGCGCTCCGATGGATCAGCCGGCGCGCGCCAACTCGATACTGGCTCGCCGTTTTACTGGGCGTGGTCGCCGGACAGCCGCTCTTTGCTGCTACACGTGGGCGGCAGCGCGCGCGATTCGGACTCGGCGCGGCTCGCGCTCCTGCCGCGCGACAGCACCGGCTCGGCGCAAATGCTCAAGTCCGCACCCGCGAATTTCGAGGCGCCGCATTATTCGCCAGACGGGTCGGTAATGCTCTTCGCGGCGACTAGTGGTTCGCTGGACGATGCGCTCTACCTTGCCAACGCGCAGGGCGGCAACCCGCGCTCCATCGTCACCTATCGCGGCACGATCGCATTCGCCTGGTCGCCCGATGGGAAAAAGATCGCGTCGCTCGTGACGCCGGAAAACTCCAACTTGCCGGACCTCGGTCCGATCTGGGTCAGCGACGCGGACGGCAACAACCGGCAACAACTGACGCATGACGACGCACTCGCGTTTTACTGGTCGCCGGACAGCCAACAGATTGCGTACTTGACCATCGCGCCATCAGGAGGCGCGACGTCCCAGAACTGCGCTAATTGCCGGACGCGCGTGCTCGCCGTGCCGATGCCGCAAACACCGCACGTGAGTTTCCAATGGCGCGCCGTAAACGTGGCGACTCAATCCATCAAGACTATCGCGACGTTTGCGCCTACGGACGATTTTCTCTCGGTGCTTCCGTACTTCGATCAATACGCGCGGTCACTCACGTTTTGGTCGCCGGACAGCCGCCAGTTCGTCTATACCCAGGACGAAGGCAACGGCGCCGGCAGCGTTTGGGTAGCGACGGTGACAGGCAGCGCGCAACCGCGCCACATTGGCGATGGAACCATCGCCGTGTGGTCGTGGAGATAATCGAGCGTGAACGCGCGGCTGATCTACAATCCGTCCGCCGGAATGCGCGAAGAGCGCGCGGAGATTCAGCGCGCGATGGAGACGCTGCGCGAGCGCGGTTGGCGGATCGATATGGTCGAGACGACGCACGGCGGCGATGCGACCCGGTTCGCGCGCGCCGCGGCGGAAGAACGCCTCGACGCGTTGATTGTCGTCGGCGGCGATGGTACGGTGAACGAAGCCGCGAACGGCTTGGTCGATTCTGCCACCGCGCTCGGCGCGCTGCCAAGCGGCACGGCGAACGTGTGGGCGAAGGAAATGGGATTGCCGCTGGGCGATCTGCCAGCCGCCGCGCGGCGATTGGCAGGCGCGGACGTGCGCGCCATCGACGTGGGTGAGGTGCGCGGTCCGACGATTGCGCCGCGCGTTTTTATTTTATGGTGCGGCGTTGGTTTAGACGCCGCCATTACGCGCGATGTGGAGCCGCAGCGGGAGATGAAGCGGCGATTGGGCGCGTTGACGTTCTGGCTGGTAGGAATCCGTACAGCGTGGAATTATCGCGGCACGCGCGCGACGCTCGTCGTGGGGGAAAGGCGAACGCGCCGGCGAGTGATCCTGGCGCTTGCCGCGAACGCGCAACTCTACGGCGGCATCGTCAAGATTGCGCCGAACGCGCGCGTCGACGATGGGTTGTTGGATTTCGTCGTGTTCAAAGGAACTGGCTTTTGGGCGACGGCGTGGCACATCGTCCGCGTTTTCTTTGGCGCGCACGCGCACGATCCGCAAGTCGAGATCCACTCGGCTTCATCGATCAGTGTGAGCGGAAAGGACCTGCCCGTGCACGTCGATGCCGAACCGATCGGGTTTGCGCCGATTGAAATTCGCGTTCGCCCGCGCGCGCTGCGCGTCCTGGTACCGAAGACGGCGAATCAGAGTTTGTTTGTGCGGTAGAGGCAGGACGACCCTGCCGCTACACCTTCTGACAATGCGGGCAGAAATGCGTGCCGCGCTGACCAACGACGATCTTTTGAATCGGCGTGCCGCAGCGCCGGCAGGGACGCTTTTCGCGGTCGAAGACGCGCAGACTGTTCTGAAACCCGCCGCTCGCGCCGTTCACACGCCGGTACATCACGTCGATGCTTGTTCCGCCTACCGCAATCGCGCGTGTCAGCACGCGCTGAATCGCACGATGCAACCGGGCGCGCTCCGCGCGCGTGAGCGTTTCCGCGGCGCGCAGCGGATGCAGCCGCGCGTACCACAGCGATTCGTCCACGTAGATGTTGCCCAGCCCCGCCAAAAAAGTCTGATCGAGCAGCAACGGCTTCAAATGCCCGCGTCGGCGCTCGAACCGCGCGGCAAATTCTTTCGCCGAGATTTCGAGCGGCTCGGGACCCAGCTTGCCCGTGACGCGCGTCGGATCGTCCACCAGCCACATGCGCCCGAATTTGCGGGTGTCGCGGAACCGCAATTCGCGTCCGTCGTCCAAGCGCAGACAAACGTGCACATGTTTGTCGCGCGGCGCGTCAGGCGGATCGATGCGGAAACCGCCGGTCATCCGCAGGTGAACCAGCCAATATTGATCCGGCGAGTCGTTGCGCGCAACGCCGTGACGGCTCAGGCGGAACACCAGAAATTTTCCGCGCCGCGTGATGGCGGCAATCTTGCAGCCGCGAATCTGCCGCGCGAATTCGTGCGCGCTGGGCGCGGCAATCGTCCGTCGCCAGCGCACGGCGGCGTCAGTGATCGTCCTGCCGACGACGCGCGGTCTCAAATCGCGGACTACCGTTTCAACTTCAGGTAATTCAGGCATCGACCAGAGTATAACCGCGCGTCGCGCAAACTGCAAGCCCCAGTGTTGCCAAAGCGCAGCATCGCGCGTACAATGCGACGCCAGAGGTGAAGGAATGCAGCCCAAGTTTTGCGCGCGGTGCGGACACGCCCTGGAGATGCGCGCGGTGGAAGACCATCGCCTGCGCCCGGCGTGCCCGGCGTGCGGCTATATCGTCTATCAGAATCCGCTGATTGCCGCTGGCGTGATCGCGGAGCGCGGCGACGGCAAGATCGTTTTGGTGTTGCGCGGCGAAAATCCGGGCAAAGGGTTGTGTGGGTTTCCGTCCGGTTTTATGGAGATCGACGAAACCGTGCAAGCCGCCGCCCAGCGTGAATGTCTGGAAGAAACCGGCTTGACGATTGAGCTTGGCGATTTGTTGGGCGTGTGGTCGTACCACCACGAGTACAAACAAAGTTCCGGCGTGCTGGTGTTGTACGCCGCGCGCGTCGTCGGCGGCGAACCGCGCCCCGGCAGCGACTCGGTGGCGGCAAAATTTTTTGCGCTCGACGAAATTCCGATCGAGCAGTTGGCGTTCACGACGCATCGCGAGGCGCTGGCGCGCTGGGCGAAAGCGCGCGGACGCTGAACGTTCAATCCGGCGCGCAGCCCGCGCGCGGCGCGATGCCGGTTGACGGAGCGCGCTGCACCTGAAAGATCATAATGCCATCCTGATCGTAGAGGCGCATGTACCGGTCGGGCTGGCATACGAAATCGGATCGCTTCAAGACGCCGCGGCGGCTGCCTAGATAGATCAAGTCGATCTGCCGCGAGTCGATCCAGCGCGAAAGAGTGTCCGCGTCGGCGGAAATGGGTTGATCGATAAAATAGATTGAGCGCCCGGTGAGATAGGGAATCCACCAGCCGCCGTCGGTGGGGCTGTACCCCGGACCGAACCAAGCAGCGGAATCGATCAGAAATTTTGAATGGGCGGGCGTGTGTTTCTCGATCCAATTCATCGCCGTTTGGTCCGCGTTCGTAAAAAGAATCGTCGCAGGATTGACGATTGAGATCATTTCCCGCGCGCCCAGTACGCTGACAATGAGAACCGTCGCGCTCCACACTACGGCTGCCTGTTTTGAATCGGCAGCCGTTTTTGTGTACAGAAGATCCGCCAAATCGCCAACCAGAATCGAAACCGGGACAAAGCCGATCAACACGACGAGCGGCGCGGGCAAATACTTGTCGCCGACGACGGGCAACGCGGAGATCGCAAGCAGCGCGAGAAACCACGCCAGCAGCATCAGCGCGCCGCGGCGTCGCGCGAGCGCGGCGACCGCGCCAATAGCCGCGAGAGCCAGGAGCAATGGTCCGTGCTGCGTCAGCGAAACAGCGATTGCCGTGGAAAGATCGAGCGCGTAGGTGGTCAACTCTTGCGGCGAAACTTGCTGCGGCAAACCGGCGTCGTGCGCGGACAGCGAGGAGAGCCAGATCGCGACGATCAGCACACCGGCGGCTGAGGCAAGCGCGGCGCGTAGTACCAGCGACCATCGTGTGCGCGTGTCGCGAGCGCGCCACAACAGATACGCCAGATCGATCGCCGCAAAGACCAGGGCGAATGCCGCCAGGCGAACGTGCGCGAACGCAAGCCCCGCCGAAGCAATCACCAACAGCGAGTACGCCCGCGCGTCAAATCGCGCCGCCGTTAGGTAGTCGACGATGAAGAGAAGTGTGAGCGGCAAGATCGCGCCGCCGAGCAGCAGTGGGTAACGTCCCCAGGTGATCCAGTACGCCGGCGTGGGCGACAGAAACCAAACGCAGGCGGCGCTGGCGAGCGCGGCAGCGTCGCTGCCGGTCAGCCGCTGGCTCAAAAGAAAAACGCTCAGCCCGGTTTGCGTGAGCAGCAACTGACCGATCACCAGCATCGCGGCGGGAATCGTCGCGCCCGACGATTGAACTAGCAGCGCGGCGATGCTGTGGAAACCAAAGTGGTAAAAAGAATCGGTGGCGATGTGCCCCTGCGCCAGGATTGCCGCGATGTGCCCGGCGTGAACTGGCGAGTCCTTCCACAGCGGCACCGTCGTATCGCGAATCTGGAGGAATCCAACGGCAAGCGAAAGCAACGCGAGCGCGGCGAGCAAATACAAAACGCGGCGGGCTGGGCGCGGCGACTGCCGCGATTTCAATCGTCTCAGCTTGCGTCCGCCGATGACGAGCGCCGTCACGAACGCCGCCGCGATGCCAACGCCGAGCCACGCGACTGGCGCGCCGAGCGCGAGCAGCAGGATCGATGCGGCGGAGGGCGCGGCGAGACCCAGTCCGCCGGCAAGCGCGATGATTTCTACTGGATGGCGCGCGGCAAAAATTCCAGTGAGCAGTACCAGCGCGAGACCGGGAAGAAAAAAGATGCCTAGCGCGAACACGCCGGCAGTCGAATAACGCGCGACGGCGCGGCGCAACGCCTCCAGCGCCAGCGGCAAATCAGGTTCGTAGTACGCGCGGAAAGCAAGGTCGGCATGCGCGGCGACTCCATCGACGTACAATTGTCCGTCGGGATAATCGCGCTCATCGCTTGCCCATAGCCCGACGTAGCCGCGCATGATTTTGGCGCGCGAGGCATCGAGAAAGAAATAGAACGACTGGTCTTGCGAAGCGGTGATCGGGGGAAAAGAAAATTTGACGAACGCGCCATTGTGGAGATCGCTCAATGCGACGCTAGCCGTCGCCAGATCGACGGAGTCATCGACGCGGCGACGCAGGTGCAGGACGATGCGGCTCTGGTTCGCGTACTCCAGATCGGCGGAGACGATCCACTGCACCGCAATCGCATCCAGGCGCGGCGCGTGGAACACGAACGTCTGACCGAGCGTGTGCGCCGCGTCGAGCGCGCCTGCCGGAATCGCCGCGTTTTCCTGAACGTTCCGCGGGTCAACCGCGTCCGCATCGCCGGTCAGCGCGACGAGGAGAATCAGTCCGATGCCCGCCGCAAGACTGGCGATCAGTCTCCACTGCATCAAGGGTACGGATAGGGTTGCGGTGTGGGCGGCGCGGCAGGAGGATTAGCGGGCGGCGCGCCGCCTGCCTCGACGACCGGGAGAGATTCCACCGGACCGTTGGCACTGGCAAAGGTCGCAAAGATCCAGCCGCGCGCGGACGGGTTGTTGGGAAGGATGATTTGCCACCAATCGTTCGCGGCATTGCGACCGACGACCTGCACGCTCTCGCCTTTGGTCAGCGCGCCGACTTGCGGCGACGCGGTCGACGGCGCGGCGCGCACGCGCAGGTTATCTTTGGCGGTCGCCATGATGACGGTGGTGGGTGGACCGTTGGGAGGAAGCGACGCCGGCGGCGCAGCAGTTGCTTCCGGCGCAGTCGGCGCGGCGGTCGGCTCAACGGTCGATGCTGGCGTTAGCGTGGCGCGCGGTCCCGCAGACGGCGTGGGAGTTGGAAAGATGTTCTGCAACTGACACGCCAGCAAGACGAACGCCGCCACGATCAGAATGAAACTCCGCTTCATAAAATCGCCTCCCGCGCGAGCGATCAATCGGCTCGCCATCCGAACAATTACCCGCCGCCCAACTATAGCAAGGTTTTCATTGGTTTGCAAATTTTGTGTCTGCAGCGCAATCGCGATATAATTGAGTCGATGGCGACGCGCGCAGATGATATTTCGAACTGGCAGATCGTCGGACACGACTGGGCGGTCCACGCGCTCGCGCGCGGTCTCGCCGCCGACCGCGTCGCGCACGCGTACCTGTTCACCGGTACCCACGGAATCGGCAAGACGACGCTGGCGCGCGCGCTGGCGCAGGCGCTGGAATGCACCGGCGCGAATCGACCGTGCGGCGAGTGCGCTGCTTGCCAGAAAATCGCGCGTAACCGGCATCCCGACGTGCAGATCATCGACGGCGTGCCGGTCGGTTACAAGTTCGACGACAAAACCTTGCCACCGCCGCGCTTGAACGAGTCCGAGCGGCGCATTTTGAAGATCGATCAGATCCGCGCGGTGCAGCACGATGTATCGCGCGCGCCGTTTGAAGGTCGCTGGCGAATCATCCTTCTGCGCCGCTTTGAAGAGGCGAATGAAGAAGCCGCGAACGCGTTTCTGAAAACGCTCGAAGAGCCGCCGTCACACACGCGCCTGATTCTCACCGCGCGCGACGCCAGTCTGCTCCTGCCGACGATTGCGTCGCGTTGCCAGGTCATGGCGCTGCGTCCGTTGTCGCTGGCGCAAGTCGAAGCTGCGTTGATCGAACGTTGGCGCGTCGAGCCGGCGACCGCGCGGCTTTTGGCGCATCTCTCCGGCGGTCGTCTGGGCTGGGCGGTACGCGCCAGCAGCGACAGTACGCGGCTTGATGCGCGGCGCGCGTATCTCGACGCGCTGAACGCTGCTCTCATTGAGGGACGCGCCGAACGCCTGGCGCGCGCCGGCGATCTCGCGAAAGAGACCGACGCGTTGCCGGAACTGCTCGAGCAGTGGATCGGCTGGTGGCGCGACGTGCTGTTGGTTCAGAATGGCGAGAGCGCGCGAGTTGCGAACGTCGATCGTGAAGAAAACTTGCGCGAGCACGCGGCGCGGTTTCGATTGGACGAGGCGCAGGGCGCGTTGAAAGCGCTGCGCGCGACCTCGCGTTATCTGACCCAGAACGTCAACACGCGCCTCGCGATGGAAGTGTTGCTGCTGAATTTACCGGGAAGTTAGTCTGGTAGTCTCATGGTCACGTGGTCATGTAGTCAACCACGCGTTGACTGCGACCACCCGACTATCTGACCAGGTGACCACTTTCCCGCCTATATAGGAGTGGAGATATGTCATCCCAAGCTATCGCCGGCGTGCGCTTGAAGCGCCTGCCGCAAATCGTCTACTACGACGCGACCGGGTTTGAAGACCTGGAAGTCAACGAATACGTCATCATCGATACCGACAAGTGCCGCGAAGCCGCGCGCATCGTCGTCTCGCCCCGGCAATTGCAGCCCGCCGCGCTCAACGCTCCGCTGCGTCCGATCATCCGCCGCGCAACTGCGTTCGATCTCTCGCAGTGGCAGCAGTTCAAGCTGCACGAAGACGAATCGCTCGCGCAGTGCCGAGGGCAGGTTGAGAAACACAAATTGCCGATGAAGCTGCTGGAAGCCGAGTACAACTTTGACGGCAGCCACCTGACGTTTTATTTTGTCGCGGATGGTCGCGTCGATTTCCGCGGGCTTGTCAAAGACCTTGCCGTCGTTTTCCCGGCGCGGGTCGAGTTGTGGCAGATCGGTCCGCGCGATCGCGCCAAATTGGTCGGCGGACTCGCGCCGTGCGGTCAGGAATTGTGCTGCGGCAAATTCCTCTCCGATTTTCCCAAAGCGACGATCAAGATGGCAAAGGATCAGGACATGCCGCTCGGTCCGAACGCGGCGACCGGCTTTTGCGGTCGTCCGCTCTGCTGCCTGGCGTTCGAGCAGCCGGTGTACCAGGAAGCGAAAGGACGCGTGCCGCGAGTCGGTGAAATGGTGACGTGCGAGCGCGGCGCGGGGCGCGTGGTGGCGCGGAACGTCTTGAAAGAGAATGTCACCGTGCAATTCGAGGACGGTGCTAACGCGACGCTGCCGATTGCCGAGGTCGCACGCGCCGGACGCGGCGCGTCACCGGAGAATGAGAGCGACGAGGAATAAATCAAATGCGATGCGCCTCATAGGCGCATCGCATGCTTCCCAGCATACAAGTGCCAGAGCGACGTGCCTCAAAAGGCGCGTCGCTATTTAGTTATCCCGCGTTTTCTTGTTTAACCGCGTCGGCTTTCTTCCGCAACTGGTCGACGACTTCCGGTGGGACAGCGTTTCCGCCCAACCCGCTCATGTGTCCCATCTTGTTCAAGCCGTGAAAATCGCTGCCGCCGGTCGCGATCAAACCGTACTGCTTCGCCAGCCGCGCGAGTGCCGCGCGCGTCGCGTCGTCGTACAATCCATAATGCACTTCAAGCCCCAGCAGTCCGGCTTTGACGAGCGGAAAAATCCAGTCCGTCACCTCGCGCGGATGCGCGAGCACTGGCACGCCGCCCGCGCGCAAGATCAACGCGACCGCGTCCTCCGGTGTCAGGCGAAAACGTTCGACGTACGCCGGTCCGTTGCGCCCGATGTACTTGTCGAACGCTTCCGTCACCGTGGCGACGTGACCGGCTTCGAGGAGCGCCTGCGCGACGTGCGGACGCCCAATCGCTGCGTAGCCGGCGATCTCCTTCACGCGCTCGAATGAAATGGGCGCGCCTAGCGCGGTGAGCTTCTGCGTCATTTTCTCCGCGCGTCCGTAGCGTCCGTCGCGGAACTGGACCAGCATCGCCAAAAAGTCCGCCGCGTGCCAATCGACGAAATAGCCGAGCACGTGCACTTCGCCTTGCGGCACGTCGGCGGAAAGTTCCACGCCGGGAATCACCTCCAGCGCCGTGCCGCGCGCCGCGCCGATCGCCGCGTCGATCCCGGCAATCGAGTCGTGATCGGTGAGCGCGATCGTCGTCAATCCCCGTTCGAGTGCGAGGCGCACCAGGTCCGGCGGCGCGAGTTCGCCATCGGACGCGGTGGAATGCGTATGCAGATCGACCCGCAAATTGGAATTTGGCATATGAGTATAACCCTCCCGCCGGTGCACGACCGGCGGGAGAGCGAATTCGATTTACTCCGGGAGAGCCGGCGGTGTTTCTGGAACCGGCGGCGCGACCGGGGTGAAGGTGCGACTCACTTCCACTGCGAACTTGACGGCGGTTCGCTCCTCACCGCTTACGTCCACCTCGACAAACGCCGGAATGCAGACGATGTCCAAGCCATCGCGTTCCAGGTAGCCCCGCGCGATAGCAATGGCTTTGACGGCTTGATTGACCGCGCCCGCGCCAATCGCCTGGACGTCAGCGCGCTTGTGTTCACGGATCACGCCGGCGATCGCGCCCGCCACCGATGTGGAACGAGACTTGGCAGAGACTTTGATGGTGTCCACCATGAGAACCCTCCTTGGTGCGCGCGCGTGAGGATTGTGTTCCAGTGCGGTTCACCACGCGGGCGCACAACCATGTTGCTGCCGATGAAATCAACGGAACAGAATGATGTCAGATTCTCCGACAGGAATCGATGTGCCTGGGTGGCTCCCTTGCGATGCCGCCGCGGCGCGGCGCCGATCTATTTGGCGTACTCGACTGAGCGCGTCTCACGAACAACCGTGACCTTGATCTGGCCCGGGTATTCCAGATTATCTTCTACCTTGCGCGCGATCTGTTTGCACAGATTGATCGCGCCCAAGTCGTCGATTTCTTCGGGCTTGACTATAATACGAATTTCGCGCCCCGCCTGGATTGCGTAGGACTGCTGCACGCCGGCGAAGGCGTTCGCCATCGTTTCTAGCGCGTCGACGCGCTTCAAATATTGCTCCAGCGATTCACGCCGCGCGCCGGGGCGCGCGCCGCTGATCGCGTCTGCCGCCGCCACGATGACCGCTTCCAGCGAATGAGATTCCTCTTCGCCGTGGTGCGACGCGATGATGTTGGCGACCTTCTCCGGCACGCCGTACTTGCGCGCGAACTCCGCGCCGATCAGCGCGTGCGCTCCGCCGACCTCGTGCGTCACTGCTTTGCCGATGTCGTGCAGCAGCGCGCCGGCTTTGGCGGAATAGACGTCCGCTTTCAATTCCGACGCCATCATCCCTGCCAGGTGCGCGCACTCGATCACGTGGTTCAGCACGTTCTGTCCGTACGACGTGCGGTATTTCAGCTGCCCCAACAACTTGACGATTTCGGGATGCAAGCCGGTCACGCCCACTTCCAGCGCGGCTTGCTCGCCGGCTTCCGCAATCGCCGCGTTGACTTCCTCTTCCGCCTTCTCGACGATCTTTTCGATGCGCCCCGGATGAATACGCCCGTCGTTGATCAGTTTGTTCAGCGCAACCCGCGCGATCTCGCGCCGCACTGGGTTGTGGCTGGAGAGGATCACCGCCTCCGGCGTATCGTCCACCACCAGGTCCACGCCGGTCGCGACTTCAATCGCGCGGATGTTGCGACCCTGGCGTCCGATGATGCGTCCTTTCATCTCGTCGTTCGGCAGCGGCACCAGCGAGACCGTCGTCTCCGCGACCTGATCGGACGCCACGCGCTCAATCGCCGTCGTGATGATTTCGCGCGCACGCTGGTCACCTTCCTCGCGCGCTTGCTGCTCGATCTCGCGGATCAGGCGCGCCGCATCCTGGCGGGTGTCGTGTTCGACTTGCTGCAAGAGAATGGCTTTGGCTTCTTCCGTGGTCAAACCGGAAATCCGCTGCAATTCCTGCAGCTGCTTCGCCTCGTTCGCTTCCAGCGATTCACGGATCCGGTCCAGGTCTTTTTCTTTCTTTTCGAGTTTCTTTTCGCGTTGCTCCTGCATTTCTTGCCGCCGGTCGATGCTCTCGCGGCGGTGGCGCAGACGCTCGTCCTCGCGTTGCAAATCGACGCGCTTTTTCTTTAGCTCGTTTTCGGCGTCGTCGCGGTACTTGAGCGATTCATCTTTGGCTTTCAGGATGATGTCTTTGGCGCGCGCTTCCGCTTCTGCCAGT
Organism: Anaerolineae bacterium; assembly: GCA_027457205.1. Classification (GTDB taxonomy): domain Bacteria; phylum Chloroflexota; class Anaerolineae; order UBA4142; family UBA4142; genus DAIDTM01. The sequence goes on from DAIDTM010000546.1 coordinate 13,864, forward strand.
TGTTTTTGCGCCTCGGCGGCTTGCGCTTTGATCTGCGCGCTCACAAAATTCTTCTGGACAATGTATCCAGCGATAAACGAACCTACGCCGACAACGACAGCTATGATTAAACCAATCACCAATTCCATACCCATCTAACCTGTCCTCCCCACATCCCCAATTTCAAATTTAGGATTGAATCTCGTCCCACCAGCGCTTGGCGGCGTCTTTGGCGACCGCGTACGCAAAGCCGCGCCGGACGAGAAACGCGACCAGTTTTTCCATAAACTCGCGGCGCTCCAAGCCGCGCCATCGCTCGGCGCGCGCGGCGCCGGCGTGATACGCGCTCTCGCTTTCGTCGATCGCGCCGATGGCTTGCTTGATCGCCTCATCTGAAAGCCCTTTGCGTTTCAATTCAAACCGAAGCGCGCGCCCGGCGCGGGGTCGGAACGTCTCGCGGTTCTCGACCCAGTACTTGGCGAACGCGTGGTCGTTGATCAGTCCGGCTTCAGTGAGCCGCGCGATCACCTGATCGATCACGTCGTCCGCGACTTGTTTCTTGCGCAGCTGCTGCTTCAATTCAGAACTGCTGCGCGGGCGCGGCTCCAGAAATCGCAGCGCCTGCTCGTGCGCGGTCTCGTACGCCTCCGCGCGTTCGAGCGCGGCAAGTTCCGCGGCGCTCAGCGTCTGCCCCACGCGCACTTGCGCGGCGACGAGGGCGGACAGTCCCAGCGCAAAGCGATCGTCCACATATAGATTGAAGCGATTCGCGTGCCGCGCTTGCGGCTCGATCGCGGTGATGCGTCCAGCCATGTTGGTTCGTTTTGCCGCTAAATACAAAATCGCCGTGGTACTTGACCACAGCGATCCATCGAACCCGCGTGAGAACACGCGCGTCCCTCGGCTGCCGGGATTATTCGATTCTCCGACGAGAACACTCGCGCCGTCGCGCGTCGCGCTTACGGCGCTAACGTTCTGATAATGCGCTGCAATGAAAATGGAATGCCATAACCAGGCGGATGGTTCGCGAACCGTGTTCCGCCTGAAACCGCACGTGCTCTCTGGCGAAGGGCATTCGCCCAACGATGGGTATCTTCCACCGTACCTGTCTTCAAATCCATTGCGCGTTTCGGAATCGGAGATCGCCCGCCTGCGCGGGGATCCTCCCGGTCACAGATCATCGCTCGCCGTAAAGCGCGCTGCGACAACCTGCAGGATGTTTGCCGTGGAACCTCTTTTTGATCGCCGTGGAAGCCCGCCGCGCCAAGAACATTTGTGCGGAGCGGGCAAGTATGACGATGCGCCCGCCGGAGGCGAGCGCATCGGAATCGGTCAGTGTCTATTCTGGTTCGTCGTCTTCTTCGTCCGCTTCAGTATCGGCGTCCCGATCCTTGTCTTCAAGAATCGGCGGCACAGCGCCGCTGCCCAGCCCGGCTTTCTCGCGGATCGTCTGGTCCAACCGCGTCATGATGTCGGGATTTGTCTTCAAGTACTCGCGCGCGTTCTCGCGTCCTTGTCCCATTCGCGTGCCTTCAAACGAGTAGAACGCGCCTTTCTTGTCGATCAACTCCATCTCGACGCCAAGGTCGAGAATGTCGCCTTCGCGCGAGATGCCTTGATTGTGCAGAATATCGAATTCGGCTTTGCGAAACGGCGGCGCGACTTTGTTCTTCTTCACGCGCACGCGCGTGCGGTTGCCGATGACTTCGTCGCCGCTCTTGATCGCATCGGTCGGGCGCACGTCCAGTCGCACCGAGGCGTAGAATTTCAGCGCCATTCCGCCGGTCGTGGTTTCCGGGTTGCCAAACATCACGCCGATTTTTTGGCGCAGTTGATTCGTGAAGATGACCGCGGTATTCGATTTTTTAATCGCCCCGGAGAGTTTGCGGAGTGCCTGACTCATCAAGCGCGCCTGCAAGCCCATATGCGAGTCGCCCATCTCGCCTTCGATTTCGGCGCGCGGCACCAGCGCGGCGACCGAATCGACGACGATGATGTCGACTGCGCCGGAGCGCACCAGCGCCTCGGCGATTTCGAGCGCCTGCTCGCCGGTATCCGGCTGCGAGATCAGCAGTTCATCGACATTGACGCCGCACTTCGCCGCATACGCCGGATCGAGCGCGTGCTCCACGTCGATAAATGCGGCGACGCCGCCCATCTTCTGCGCTTCCGCGATGATGTGCTGGCACAGCGTCGTCTTGCCGGAGGCTTCGGGACCGTATATTTCGGTGACGCGCCCGCGCGGGATGCCGCCGACGCCGAGCGCCAGATCAAGCGAAATCGAGCCGGTCGGGATGGCATCGACTTTCATGCCGGTGGCTTCGCCCAGCTTCATGATCGCCCCTTCGCCAAAGCGTTTTTTAAGGGACGCGAGAGTGGTTTCGAGCGATTTGGTCTTGCCCGAGTCTGCCATGGTGTTGCTCCTTTGCTGCCACTCTACCAGAAACCCTGTGGAACTTAGTTTACATCAACTGGGCGCAAAACGCAAGCCCACAACCGTCGGTTGCCGCGCCGTTCGTCGTTTATTCGGAAGAGTGGCAAATCAGTTTTTAGATTCGGATGGTGCGCGGCACGCGTCGACGGATGTAGCGATATTATAACAGAACGGGTGTTCGTCGTCAAGTACCCCCTATTGAGAAAAATTGAATAGTGGCGTATAATGGCTTGTGTAACCGTGCAACGAGACGCCAGGTTCGTCTGCGCAAGATGAGCATAAACCCGAAAGGAGGAACGATGAGGAAGGTTCTGATCGTCGGTCTGGTTGTGTTTGCCGCAGTGCTGCTCTCTGCCGCAAGCCCCAGTCACGCACTGGCGGCAGGTCCGGCGTACTATGTGGTTCAACCTGGCCAGACCCTGAGCGGCATTGCCGCAATGTACGGCGTTAGCCCGTGGTCGTTGGCGCGCGCGAACGGAATCGCGAACTGGAACTATGTCTATGTGGGTCAAGTTCTGGTGATTCCCTACTCGGGCTATCGGTATCAGTACCAGTATTACTACGCCAACTACCACTACACTCCGTACAATGCGTATTATCCGCGCGCCACGTACGGCTGTGTCTACTGGGTGCAGTACGGCGATACGATGACCGGCATCGCGGCGCGTTACGGGACTGACCCGTGGGTGCTTGCCCGCGCGAACGGCATCTACAACCTGAACTGGATCTGGGCGGGGCAGCGTCTGTCCATTCCCGGCTGCAACTAGATTCTGGCGGAAAAGCAACGCGGACTCGTCCATCGAGTCCGCGTTTTATTTTGTTCCTCTCATTTTGTGTTCTCCTGGCGACGCGTTGTCAAGCGCGTCAAGTCGCGCGTTCCACACCGTCAGTAGGATCGCCAATCCCAGAAACGCCGCGGCAGCTTGAAACGGCGCGTACACGCCCACCCGTGCCCACAGCGCGCCGCCCAGCGATGGTCCGGCTGCCAAACCAATTCCCTGCGCGGTTGCCACCGCGCCCAGAAACAATCCGCGCGCGCTGACCGGAATCCAATCCATCACCAGCGCGTTCCACGCCGGCACGAGCAGCGCGTACCCCACTCCCGCCAGCGTCGCGCCCGCCGAAACGATGATCGGGTTGATGCTCAGCGGCGCGCCGGCAAACGGAATCGCGATCAGAATCAAACCGAGGATGAGCGGCGTATGCCGACCACGCCGGTCCGCCCAATGTCCTGCCGGGACGATCAGCGCAGCGGTGACAATGCCCGGCGGAATGAGCATTAGCGCGAACACATCGGGCGAGACGCGCACTACATCGCGGCCGAACAGCGAGATCAGCGGCAGCATCATGCCGATGGCAAGCGTCAGCAGCAAGCCGATGACGAGCAGCCGCGCTAATGTCGCATTCATTTGTTGCGCGAGCGTGCGCCACGGCGGCGCATCGGATCGCGACAGATCGGTGCCACGCGCCGCGCGCGGTTCGCGCACCATCGCGACAACGAGGACGAAGACGAACGCGGCAATCGCAAAGCAGACGAGAAACGCCGCGCTGTACGTGACGCGGCTCAGCAAGAATCCGCCGGCGATCGGTCCCAGCGCGATGCCGCCCAGCATGACCATGTTGATAATGCCGAGCACGAGCCCGTAACGCTCGCGTCCGTACGCGTCGGCGACCGCAGCGTAGATCGCGGGCCAGATGCAGCCCGCGCCGACGCCGTTCACCGCGTTGAGCGCGAGAAAGAGCGTAGGCGAATCGACGCGTGGCATCAGCAGGAGCGGCAGCGCGGAGAATAGAACACCGAGGAGGAGCAGCGGCTTGCGTCCGAATCGGTCGGCGCTCCAGCCCGCCGGCGTCCGCGTCAGAATATCCGCGACGAGGTACGTCGACAGCGTAACGCCGATGACATCCGCGCCTTCGCGCATCGTGCTGCTGAGGTACAGCGGGAAGAGCGCGATCAGCTCGATGCCGTGCGCGAGTTCCATCAGCACGACGGTGGCAAGGAGGATGGTGAAGGTTCTGTGAGTTGAGAGAGTCTGCATAGCATTGTTGGGTGGTTGGGTAGTTGGGTCGTTAGGTTGTTCGGTAGTTCGTCCAACCACCCAACAACCCACCTACCTAACCACCGAAGTTCTTCCGTTTCTCAATATCTCCGCGATGAAACCGGTCATGGATGACGAGGATGCGGAACATTCCGCGCACCGATTGGTTGCCCCACACCGCGTGCTCGCCGCTGCGTTCCAGTTGCGCGGACGATAACGTCTCCAGCCATGCCAGCGTCTCCTGGCGCGTCTGGTTCAACGCGGCAAGCACTTGATCGAGCGATTTGGCGCGCCAGCGTTCCGTCATCCACGCGTTGAACTTGTCCAACTCGAACTCGCCGGGGAAATCCGGATATTCAGCGGCGAACTCTTTCAGTTGCAGCGGCGTGCCTTTGGCAATCATCATCTTGGCGAACGCGACGTTCACCGATTCCGCCATCGCGACGTGCGCGAGCACATCTTTGATCGACCAGCCGCCGTCGCCGAAGGGGCGCAGCATCGTTTCGCGCGGCGCCTGTGCGAACGACTCGAGCAGCTTGGCGCGTTCGACGTTCAGTTTTTCTTTAATGCCGGTAACGTCGTCAGGTGTGGACATCTCTCCTCCGTCGCGGACTAGTTGCGACGGCATTATACATTTTCAAACTGCATTGCGCAAGATGTTGATTGAGAGTATAATCGCGTCATGTCTCGCGTTCAGTGGTATGCGCTCATCGTCGCCGCCGCGATTCTCGGCGGCGGATGGATCTATCTGACGCGCGTGCCGGACAATGCCGCTATCGCTGCCAGCGTAGCGGCGCACGTCAATTTTCGCGCGCCAGAGTTTACGCTGACCACGCTCGATGGCACGTCCGTGGCGTCGAACGATCTGCGCGGCAAGGCGGTCTTGGTGAATTTCTGGGCGACGTGGTGCTCACCGTGCCGTTCCGAAATGCCGGACATTGAATCGGCGTACCAGGCGCACCGCGATCAATTCGTCGTCCTCGCGATCAACGACGCGGAAGATGGTGGCACGGTCAAACAGTTTGTCGATCAGTTTCACTTTACTTTTCCGATTCTGCTCGATCACGATGGCGCGGTGGCTAAACGCTTTCAAGTGCAAGCGCTGCCGACCTCCTTTTTCATCGACCAAAACGGCGTGATCCGCGCGGCGAACGTGGGGCAGATGGATCGCGCGTACATCGAAACACAAATCGCCGCGCTCACGACGCACTGATGGCTCCCGTCGTTCAAATCGGTCCAGCGACGATTCAGTCGTCCATCCTCGCGCTCATCGTCGCACTCTGGCTTGGCACGGCTATCGCCGAACGCGAAGGCAAGCGGCGCGGGTTGAGCGGCGACGATGCGTGGAACGCGGTCGCGATCGCGGGGGCGGTCACGCTGATCGCCGCGCGGCTCGTCTACGTTCTGCAAAACATTACCGTGTACGCGAACGACTGGCGCGGCATATTTTCGCTCACGCCGGCGACGCTGTCGCTTGACTATGGCGCGCTTTTCGGATTGGCGGCGGCGCTGGCGTACGTGCAGCATCGCAAAATTCCGCTCGCGCGTTTTGCCGATGCCTTTGCGCCGGGCGCGCTCATCGCCATCGCGATCATCGCGTGCGGGCAATTTCTGAGCGGCGATGCCTACGGCGCGCGGAGCGACCTACCGTGGGCGGTCCAGTTGTACGGCGATCCGCGTCAGCCGGTCCAGCTCTACGACGCGCTTGCCGCGCTCATCGGTTTCGTCATCGTGTGGCGCGCGGCGCGGCGGCAATGGGTGGACGGTTCGATCGCGCTGATCGCTGCGGCGTGGTACAGCGCGGCGCGCGTGGTGATCGACGCGTATCGCGGCGATGCGACGCTCTTGCCGGGCGGATATGGCGCGACCCAAGTCGTCGCGCTCGGCGTGTTGCTCGTCGCGCTGCTCGCGCTGGCGCGGCTAGAAACGAGGAAGGTATGAGGGATTTGATTTCGACGATCGATGCGGGGCGCGCGCGCGGCGACGGCGTCGCGCTGGCGACCGTCGTCAAAACCGGCGGTTCGACGCCGCGACCGCTTGGCGCGAAGATGATCGTCAATTCGCGCGGTGAGTTTGCCGGTTCGGTCAGTGGTGGCTGCGTCGAAGGCGCGGTGATCGATGAGGGGCGGCAGGTGCTCAAGACCGGCAAGCCCAAGTTGCTCAAGTACGGCATTGCCGACGAAACCGCATGGGACGTGGGTTTGTCGTGCGGCGGAATGATCGAAGTGTTTGTGGAACAGATTCAATGAGCCAATGAACCAATTACCAATCCTGAACGTTTGGCTCATTGGCTCATTGGCAATTGGCTCATTATGAATATCTACGACGAACTCAAACACAATCTCGCTGACGAAACGCTCTGCGCGGTCGCGACGATTGTGAGCGGCGCGGCGAACCTCGGCGCGAAGGTGCTGGTGTATCCCGATGGGCGCGTGCGCGGCGATTTGGGCAACGCATCGCTGAACGCGGAGGTGATGCGCGACGCGCAGCGCCTGATGCAAGTGGAGAAATCCGTGAACCGCGTTTATGGCGACGCGGAAATTTTTATCGAGGTGTTCGCGCCCAAACCGAAATTGATCATCTTCGGCGGCGTACACACGGCGATTCCACTGACGCAGTTCGCGCAGGCGCTGGGTTTTCGCGTGACGATCGTGGACGGGCGCGGACGCTTTGCCACGCGCGAGCGTTTTCCCAGCGCGGACGAAATCATCGTCGCGTGGCCCGACGAAGCCATCGCGCAGATCAAGATCGACGCGTCTACGTACGTCGCGATCCTCACGCACGACCCCAAGTTCGATATTCCCGCGCTGAAAGCGTTGTCGGCAACGCACCCGCGCTACATCGGCTCGATGGGCTCGCGCGAGACGCGCAAGCAGCACTTTGCGGAACTGCGCGCCGCGGGCGTGACGGACGAATTCCTCGCCACCGTTCACGGTCCGATTGGCTTGGACATTGGCGCGCGCACGCCGGAGGAAATGGCGCTGGCGATCATCGCGGAGATCGTCGCGGTGAGGTATGGGCGGAGCGGTAGCTTTTTGAGCGAAAGATCAGAGTAGGCAGTTAGCACTCGGCAGTTGGCAGAAAGCGACTTACGGAGCAAATCGTTCCGGGTGAATGATCATCGCTTGAAGCATTCTGCCAATTTCTTCGTAGCCGCTGAGCAACGCGTCACGCTTGTCTTTCGGCAAATAGCCGCAGTCTAACGCAAAATCGAGCCAGGTCTGCGTTTCAGTCGCTTCGGCATCAGCATCTGCAAGTTTTGAGACGAACGCGTTCGGATACTGCCGCTTTCGATAACTTTCCGCGATATTGGCGACCACACTGCGAGAGGATCTTCTGATTTGATCCGTCAAGGAATAGCGTTCTTCTTTGGGGAATACTTTGGACTCGTTGAAGATTTCCATTGCCAGCCGATAAGCCAACTGGTAAACTTTCAAATCTCTGAACCCACCCATCCTTCAACTCCCTTGTTGAAATGATGCTCTCTGCCAACTGCAGACTGCAGACTGCCGACTAGAGTCCCAGTGTCTCCGCACTCCCCTTTAGCGCCTCCAGCACATTCCCAATGTGCTCGTCCAGCGGCACGCCGAGTTCCTCCACGCCCTTGACGATCTGCTCGCGGTGCACGCCGCGCGCGAACGCCTTGTCCTTCCACTTGCGTTTGACCGCCGCGACATCCACGTCTGCGATCTTCTTCGACGGACGTACGAGCGCGACCGCGATCACCAGCCCCGTCAACTCGTCCACCGCGTAGAGCGTCTTTTCGATCAACTCGGTGCGCTGAATATTCAGGTGGTCGCCGTGGGACATCACCGCGCGGACGAGATTCTCGGGCCAACCGTTCTCGCGGAGCAGTTCGCCGCCCTTCTGCGGATGCTGGTCGGGATATTTTTCGTACTCAAAGTCGTGGATGAGACCAACGTTGCCCCACAGATTTTCGTCCTGCCCGTACTTGCGCGCGTACCATTTCATCGCGGCTTCGACCGCGAGGTGGTGCTTGCGGAGATAGTCCGCTTGCGTGTACTCGCACAGCAGCTGCCAGACTTCAGCACGGTTGCGATAGTCCATCATACCCCTCGAATTGAAAGATGTTTGCATTATCGCCCAATCCCCTCCTCACGTCAATGTGCGAAGAAAGGCAGCCCGTGTTGCTGCCCAGCTCGGGCGACCACGAGGGTCGCCCCGACAAATCGCGATTGACTTGCACCGCGCCGTTTGCTATACTCACAGGCAAGGAGCAAGCGTATGCCGCTTTTCGCGCCGAACATTGCCGCGATGAAAGAGAAACGCGACCTCGCCGGGCTGCTGATGGTGCTCAAAGGCAAGGAGGCTCGCGCGCGCGCCCAAGCCGCCCAAGCCCTCGGCGAACTCGGCGCGCGGTCCACAATTCCGGCGATTGTCGAGTTGCTGCAATCGCCGCGCACCGCGCTCATGGAGAAAATCACCGCCGCCGAAGCGCTCGGGTGGATCAAAGATGAAACGGCGATTGACGCGCTGGTGGATGCGATGGCGCAGAGCCGCGAGCGCGAACGCGCTTCCATCGATGCAGCAACGTCTGCACCCAATCGCAGGTATCGAGACAACTTTTACGTGAATCGTATCGCGGCGAACGAGTACACGCTGCGAAGCGCGATCGCCATCGCGCTTGGAAACATCGGCGGCGAGCGCGCCGTCCGCGTTCTGTTCGACATGCTGGCGACCGAAACGGGGCGGATGGAGAGCAGCGTCAAGAGCGATGTGAAGACAGCGATCAGCCGCGTGCTGGAAGAAGATGGACAACGATTCGCGCCGTTGCTGTGCGAAGAACTCAAGCGCGCGTCGGTCGACGTGCGGCAATGGGCGGCGCACTGCCTCGGCGATCTGGGTGGCGAGCAAGCGATGCACGCGCTCATCGCCGCGGCGTACGACGAGCAAGAAAATTTCGATGTGCGCGAAGCTGCGCTGCTCAGTCTAGCCGCTACCGGCGACCGCCGCGCGATTCCTTATCTGGAAGACTTGCTCCATTCTGGGAATCGATCAGTCGTCCGCGACGCGCAAGCCGCGCTCACCGGCATTCGACAGCGCCATCCACTGCCGCGAGACGATCATTAGCGCGGCGTGGCTCTATCCTCTCCACGCAAACCTTCCTCGCACTCGTCGCCGGATCGCGTCTAAACGCTCTCCGCACCGCGCCTTTTGGCGCTCCCTTCCCTTTGTGCTATAATCGAATTGCGACAAGCGCCTCAATCTTGATTTGGAGTTTGTTTTCCCACAATGGCAAATTATGTTGGCGAAATCGCGCCGCACGGCGGCGTGTTGGTGGATCGATTGCTACATGGCGCGGCGCGCGACGCCGCGATCGAG
>DAIDTM010000547.1 GCA_027457205.1 Anaerolineae bacterium
AGAAGAGGCAGACAAGCATCATCGATTGATCTTATCTCATCTTCCAGATTTCACTTCTGTCGGAATTGGCACCGTGTTTTGGAGATTAGATGTCGGAGATTAGATATTGGACGGTTCGTGTGCAATCCAATTTCTAACTTCCAACTTCCAACTTCCAACACCGGTTGTCGAGGTTTCATCGGGCCGGTCCCTCCACCTCTCTGGATGAGTATGAGTCACCTATTCAATTGTTGGCAATAAAATACCATATCGGTGGCATTTTGTCAAGAGCCAGTTCGGCGTTTTATCGACCCAAGCCGGCGCGCCGCGAATGTGCCAGCTCCAAAGAATGCCAACGCGCCGATCAGCGAATACACTTCAGCGTTTCGATTTGGCTGAGCCTCCGGCAGTGAGACCGCGACCGGCGCGTGCCGGACGCTTGCGCCGTCAAGTTCGACGTCTTCCAGCTGATAAAAGTAAGTGCGCCCGCGCGCAGCGGCGGCATCCTGATAAGCGTAGCGCGCGCCGGTCAGCGCGCTGCCTGACGCGGGAATGAGCGCGGCATTGATCCGTTTGAACGGACCGGCTGCTTGCTCGCTGCGGTAGACGTTAAAGCCGGCAGTGTTGACCTCGCTGCCCGTTGCCCACTGCAACGTGACCAGAGGTGGATTTTCTGTTGCCGCGACAGTTGGCTTAATCGAAGATAGCGTCACGGCGGTCGGCGAATTACAACCTGTGTTCGTCGGAAATTTGAATGAGCCAATCCGCGTGTTCCACGGCGCGTTGCCGGATGTGGGGTAGTACTCTTGCGTGTACCAGAACGTGCAGCCATCGACAGGGTCAATGCTCATCGCGCTGTAATCGCCCCAGCGCCCGGAGGAGTTGGTTTGATGCCCTCCGCCGGCAACCAGCGTGGATTCGCCTTGCGCCAGCGTATTGAGTGAATCACTGCGTAAGCGTCCGGCATAAAGAATCGCTGGGTAAATGCTGGAGCTCGACGCGCTGTAGCCGATAGCCATATTCCCGTTATCATCCAGCGAGAGACTGGGCATCCAGCGGTAGATTCCATCAGCATTGTTGGTAAAAGTCTGTTGCTGGACCGGGGTGGTCGCGATGTTGCCGCCGGTCACATTGAATTGATACCACCGGACGCCGGTCGCTCCCGAATTGTTCACCGTGTGCGTCGCCCACAGCGATTCGGCGCCGCCGATATTCTGGTACCACAAGTTCATCATCAATCGATCGCCCAGCGAATCGAGGTTCTGCGATGTGCCTTGTTGCGGAATGATCAGCGAACTGGCTGACGTGTCCGACCCGGTGAACGCATCGGTAAAATTCGCGACGGTCACATTCGCGTTGGGCGTGTGGGTCGCGCCGGTTCCAAAGGTCGAGTTCGCCGGCGTCGTAAAATCGACATGGAACTTCCAGATGTGCACGGTATTCAATATGGTTGCTGAATTAGAAGGGCTATCAATTGCCGCAAAATATTCTGGCGGACCGTTTGGCGGCGCGCCAAAGCGGAACCGGGCAGGCAGCAGAGTGTACGAGTTTCCCAAACCGCTCGTCACGGTGAAGGCGACGACGGTGAGAGTTGGCGCGCCCGTACCGTTCAGCATTTGCGCGCGATTGAGCGCGTAGACTTTTACTCCCTGAAAGTTGCCACTGGGTTCACTGAACATATTGGCGGACATGTAGTACGCGTCGAGCCACTGCCCAAACTTGGGATAATCGCCCAGCCAACTGGGATTCGACGAATCGACCTGAAAGGCGTACAGCCAGTATCCGCCATGGACCGGATCGCCACTTTTGGAAACGGCGATGCACTGATAAAATGGAGCTGAAGGAACACCAAAAATAGACACGGTAAACGCAAAATCGGAAAGAACCCAGCGGTCGGCAATCTGATCGTAGAATACCACTGGATCGCCCTGATTTTTTGTATTACCACAGGGAGTACTTGTTCCCAACGGGGCGAAAAGCGAGTTAAATGTGGTGGGACCTGACAGCGTCGCGCCAGTGCTCTTGTCGTAGATTTGAAACGAAGTGTTGACTGCCTGAATGTACTGAGTGCGACCAACGTCGCCGTTGGGGTCTGGCGGCAGACAGCCACAACCACTCGTCGCTGCGGAAATTCCGAGAAAATTCTGGCTCGGGGCGGGCATATTTGCCAACGGCGCGAATATCGGTGGCAACGGGTTTTGCGGTTGCGTTTGTGGCTGCGATTGCGAGTACGGAAAACGGTGCAGCACCGGATGCGCGTACCCCGGGTTTGCCGGCGGCACGTACGGCAGCGATCGTAAATCCTGATCCATCGATACAGGACCGACCATGTGAATCACACGGGGGCTTGCTTGCGGTTCCTGCGCGGCAACTGGAGACGGCTGGATCAAGTTCGACCCAACGAAGACTGCGACCAAACCCAAGACCAGAGGTAAAAAGGAATGATGATGTTTTTCCATGGCTCCACCTCGCCCTCAAGTTTATTTTCCGGGGTATGTGATCCGTGTCCCTTCCACTTGTGCAAACGGCGTCAGCGTGTGCTCCCGCGCGCTCTTCCGCGACGAAATGTGCCACACACGCACGCCGCGCACCGTCAGCGCGTCCGCGACGAGCGAACGATGACACCGGAAGGGGTTACCTTCAGCGCACATGATCGCGACGTGCTGCCCTCTCGCCATCTGCATCAGATCGCGAATCGCGTGGACGAATTCTGCCGTTTGCATGTAATCGGCGTAGCCGCGAAAACTCGCGTTCTGCCAACCGGTATTGATTGAATCTTTCGATGCGTGCCGCAAGCCGCCTAGTTCCTTCAGCTGCCGGTACTGAATCCCCGCCTTAGGTAACTCGGTTTCCAGCGATTCGGCGTTGAACTGCGGATTATGCCGCGACTTGGGGATCGTGCGGATATCGACGAGCAGCGTCACACCATGCGCGGACAAAATCTCGATGAACTTGTCCAGCGGACGCGTCGAGTGTCCGATGGCGAATATTTCGGTCATTGGCTGCGCCGTTCGCGGTACCGCGTCCACGCGGTTTGCGCGTCCAGCGCCCTCGGGTCTGCATTGCGCCGTTGAAACGCGAGAATCTTGCGAAGCGAACCCTGATGCACTCCCAGATCGCGCGCGAACGTTGCCGTCTGACCGACGAGATAGAATCCCGCCGCAGCGAGCGACGCTTCGAAATCGCGGATCACTTTGCCGGCGCGCCAGTACGCGCGCGAACGCTCGCGCGAATCCCGCCGCGCTTCGTCCAGCGCCGCGCGCGTCTCGTTTAGCGCGCGCGCGTACGCCTCCGCCAGATCGAGCAACTGCACCCGAAGTTGCTCCGGCGCGACCGCCAGCTTGACCAGCGCCGTCGTCGCCAGAAATTTTGTCGCGCCATTCGCCGCGTCGTCGCGGCGATGGATGTAAATTGGGAATCGTTCGCTCATTTGTGCGCGCCCCATCCAAACAAAAACTCGCCGATAAACTGCTGCGCGGAATGTTGATCGTCAAGGTGTCCCAGCAGCACCCACGCGACCGTGAGAACGACGTGATATGGCTCGTGTCCACCGGCGACTGCTTTCTGGTACGCCGGATGACCGCGATTGATCCACACCGTATTTTCCAGCAGCCAACCCAGCTCGGCGCGCTCCGGCGCGTCTTCGTAACCGATCATCAAGCCGGGTCCGATGCGCTTGCCCTCGCGCGCCCGCGCGGGCTGCTCGCCGTTCTCGCTCTCTTCAACCACCGCGCCGGGCAGCGCAAGGGGCTGGATCGGCGCGGCTTCGCGCGCGGCATCCGCCTCGGCTTGCTGCTGCGCGATTTCCGCTAGCGTCTCGGTCAACACACCCAATTCCGCGCCCTCCGCATCAGGAACGAGATTGACGCCGGGCTGGCTCGTGCGGCGGCGACCGATCAACGGCGCGATTTCCGGATATTCGCCGATCATATTGCCGAGCACGCGCTCGACTTCGCGCTCGATCGGACGCACCGCGCGCTCTTCGCGCTCGCGCGCCTGCGCGGTCTCGCCCAGTTCGCGCAGGATGGGCGCGAGCGCGGCTTGAATCGCTTTGCGATAGCGATAATATCGTTTGAGCGAGCCGCTGTCCTTCAAAAAGTCCGCCTTGTTCGTCGTCAGAATTTCGACGAGCGCGGGGACTTCGACCACGCCGCTCAATTGCGCGGGGTGCTTGGGCGTCAAACCCACCCAGTCCCAGCCGCGCTGGATGACTTTGCCGTACGCCGAAATGCCAACGCCGCGCTGCGTCTCCGGCAGATCGTCCTCGCTGCGTCCGATAAAACCGACGCCGACCGGCTTGCCGCGCGAGTTCGGATTGGACGACCGCGATGCGCGCACGACGAAGGTTTTGCGCTCGCGCAGTTCCGCCTGTTCCGGTGGCGCGACGGCGCGCTGGTTGACGAAAAAACGAATGCCGCTAGGGTAAAGCGAATCAAAAATCTCGCGAAATATTTCGTCGAGCAGCGGATGAAAGTGCGATTGCAAAATCAATTCGACGTAATTCGGTTCGAGAAGCGGCGACGCGCCGGTAAAGACAAGCGTGACCGCCGTGCCGCTTTTCACGTGTTCGAGAATGCCAGCAGGTTC
>DAIDTM010000548.1 GCA_027457205.1 Anaerolineae bacterium
GGTGTAGAGAATGATGCGCGGCATTAGGCGAGAATCCTGTCGCAACTCGAGCACACGACGATTTCATCGCCGGCGCGGACACGATGCAACAGCCCGGTGGCGACCGCGACGCCGCACACGCTGCACGACTCGCTCTTGACCTGCGCTACCGCGCGTCCTGCCTTGGTGCGGCGCAGGTAATCGTACTGCCGCAGCGCGTCCGCATCCAGCGCCGCGCGCGCCTGCTCGCGCTGCGCTGCTAGCTCGTCGAGACGCTTGGCGAGTGATTCCTTTTCGTGTGTCAGTCGCTCGACATCACCCGCGCGCGCCTCTTCGATTTTTCGCAGCGATTGCGCTTGCTCTTCCGCGCGCCGCTGGGCTTGGTCGGCAGAATCCATCAACGCCAGCAGCGCGTCGTCCATCTCGCTGCGACGACGCTTGTGCATCTGCGCATCTTTTTCGAGTCCGTCCAGTTCTTTGGGGTTCGACACGCGTCCGTCGTAGAGTCGGTTCTCCAGTTCCTTGATCTTGGCGTCTAGCCCGGCGGCGTCCAGTTCACGGTCTCGCAGCGCGCCGCGCGCTTCGGCAAGTTTCTTCCGGTCGGCTTCCAGCGCGGCGCGGGCGGCGGAAACTTTCGGATCGTTCGCGAGCGCGTCGTCTACCTGGCGCGCACGGTGAGTTTTATCGTCCAGCTCTTGATCGATGGTCTGAAGGTGCCAGAGGGCAGAGGTTCGGCTCATTCGATTCCTTGTGGGTGGTCCTATTTTACACCGTTCTGGCGCGCGGGCAAACCGTTGGCGCGGCGATTGACCTTAAAATATCGTACCAAACGTGTCCCGACCCCTTGACACTAGGTGGGGAGTATGCGATAATGCGAATGGGAAAAAGTGGGGTAAAGTGGGGAACACTCCCTCACGAACGCCTGTTCTGTAGCCCGAAGTGGGGAACACATGTTCTTAGGTACGACGCAAAACACCATCGACGAAAAAGGTCGGCTAACCCTCTCCGCCAAGTGGCGATCAGAACTGGCGCCGGGCGTTGTCATTACTCGCGGTTTTGACAGATGCCTTTTTATTTTCCCTCAATCCAAGTACGAAGTGATGGCTCGCGAGATCGAAGCGCAGGGTATGGCGTTAGCGGATGTGCGTTCGTTTGCGCGACATTTGTCCGCGATGGCAGAGCAGGCGGAACCGGACAAGCAAGGCAGGATTATTATACCACAAAATCTGCGCGAATTCGCCGGTCTGGATGGCGAGGTGGTCGTCATCGGCGTGGTCAATCGCCTGGAAGTCTGGAACCCCGAGAAATACAAAGAGATCAATCGGCAGTCGGAAGCCGACGCGGATGCGGTGGCGGAGCGCTACGGTCAGATCATCAAGAGCGCAGCGCAAAACGAAAAATAGGACGATGCTGCCAGCCCGCGCGCACGTATCAGTTCTTTTCCAATCGGTGATCGAATTTCTCGCGCCGCGCGCCGGCGGTCGCTATATCGATGCGACGCTGGGCGCGGGCGGTCACGCGGCAGGCATTCTGGAAGCGTCCGCGCCCACCGGTCGATTGCTCGGGCTGGACGCCGATCCTGCCGCGTTAGCCGTCGCTGCGGCGGCTTTGTCGGCGTATGGCGACCGCGCGATGCTGGTTCACGCGAACTTTGAGCGATTGCGCGACGTCGCGGCGGCAAATGGGTTTCTGCCGGCGGACGGCATCGTGATCGATTTGGGCTTGTCGTCGATGCAGCTGGCGGACGCGGCGCGCGGGTTTTCTTTTCAGAGCGACGGCGCGCTCGATATGCGCTTCAGTCCGGACGAGCCGACGACCGCGGCGGACCTTGCCAACACGCTCGACGAGAGCGAACTCGCCGATTTGATTTTCGAGTACGGCGAAGACCGCGCTTCGCGGCGCATCGCGCGCGCGATCATCGCCGCGCGACCCATCACGACGGCGACGCAACTGGCGGAAGTGATCGAACGCGCCGTAGGGCGGCGCGGCAGAATTCACCCGGCGACGCGGACGTTTCAGGCGCTGCGGATCGCGGTGAACCGCGAGATCCAAGTGTTGCAAAACGTCCTGCCGCAAATCGTCGAGACGCTTGCGCCGCAGGGCAGAGCCGCCATCATCTCGTTTCACTCGCTCGAGGATCGGCAGGTCAAGAATTTTTTTCGCGAATCCGAAAACTTGCGCGTGCTGACCAAGCATCCCGTGCGCCCACTGCGCGCCGAACAAGTTGCCAACCCACGTAGCCGCAGCGCCAAGCTGCGCGTCGCGGAAAAGATAGGGTAGGGTGTATGCGCTATGGCAAGCCAAATCGTCAAAATCAAAAATCGCGATAGCCAAGTGAGCGTGGGCACGCTGCGTAGTTTGTTGCTGCTCGTTGGACTGGTCGCGCTCTTGGGTTTGATCTTTCTCGGACAGAACGGTCAGGCGACGCTGACCGGTCATCGCGCGCAAGACCTGCAGACTCAGTTGCAGCGCATCCAGCGCGAGAACGCGCAGTTGGAATTTGAGATCGCGCAACTTTCGATGCCGTCCCGGATTGCCGCGCGCGCGCGCGCGCTTGGCTTTCGACCGGCGACGATGTCGCAGACGGTTTTCGTCGTCGTCAAAAACTATCCGACCGAGTCCAAGCCGGTGGCGGTGTCTCCCGCGCCAACGCCCGCGCCGCCGAACGACCTGACGACGCTGTGGAATAACCTGCTCTCGTTCGTCGGATTGACTCCGGCAGGGAACACCGTCGAAGCAACGGGTCCATAGAGGCAACCGATGTCTGCCCAGACCTTGTCGCGCGCGCCCGTTCGACTGCGCGCCGCGCTGATCGTCATCCTCGCGGTGGGTCTCGTGCTTGCCGCGCGTCTATTTTACTGGCAGATCGTTCGCTGGGACGATATTCGTCAGCGCGCGGATAAAGAGCAGACCATCAACGCCACGATTCCGGCGCGCCGCGGCAGCATCGTGACGAGCGACGGGTTGTTGCTGGCGGAAGACGAATATCTTTATACGATCGTGGTCGATCCCCGGCAAATTACCAACCCGTCCGATCTGGCGCGGCAACTCGCGCCGATCCTGGGACAATCGGCGGATTCGATCCTGACGCGCTTTAAGACGGACAAGCCGCCGATTATTCTGGCGAGCGACGCGCCGGCGACGACCGGCGAAGCGGCGGCAGACATCGAGAATCAGACGGGGATGGCAGGGCTTGCCGTTACATCCCGGCGCGTGCGCGTTTATCCCGGCGGCGCCTTCGCCGCGCAGGTGGTTGGTTTTGTGAACACGCAGGGCGCGGCGGCAAACGGCGTCGAGCGGTTTGAAGACGCCAACTTGCGCGGCGTCGACGGAAGTCTTTCCGGCGCGAGCGACGCGCTGCACGATGTAATTCCATTCGATCCGCCGACCAGCCAGCCGGCGGTGAACGGCGCGGATGTCGTCCTGACCATCGATTCGGCGATGCAGCGCATCGCCGAGACGGAACTGGCGAATGGAATTCGTGACAGCCGCGCGCAGAGCGGCTCGGTCATTGTGCTCGATCCCAAGACCGGCGCGATTCTCGCGCTCGCGATCTGGCCCACCGCCGACTTGAATGCGTACTACGACCCGGGGAATTTGCAGCGACTGGTCGACTCGGCGGTAAGTTCAGAGTACGAACCCGGTTCGGTGTTCAAGATCGTTACGGCGGCGGCGGCGCTCGATGCCGGCACGGTGACGCCCAATACGACGTTTGACGATACCGGCTCGATTTACGTCGGCGGACGACTGATCAAGAACCACGACAACATCGCGCCGGGACGCGTCGATCTCACCGGCGTTCTGCAACTGTCGCTCAACGTCGAAGCGGCGAAGATGAGCATCGGCTTGGGCGCGGAACGATTCTACCAGTACGTCCGCAACTTCGGCTTCGGCTCGCCGACGCGCGTCGAGTTGGCGGACGAAGTGGGAGGCGACGTCAAATCGGTGGGCGACGGCAGATGGCGCGATGTCGATCTGGCGACCAACGCGTTCGGGCAGGGCATTTCGGTGACGCCGCTCCAAATGATTTCGGCGGTCGCGGCGGTTGCGAATAACGGCAATTTGATGCGACCCTACATCGTCAAGCAGATGCGGTACGCGAACGGTACTGTGTTCAACACGACTCCGCAGGTCGTTCGCCCGGTGATCCGTCCGGAAACGGCGCAGACACTTACACGCATTCTCTCCAACTCGATCATCGCCGAATCGACGAACAAGGCGGTCGTGCCGGGCTATCGCATCGCCGGCAAAACCGGGACGGCGTCCATTCCGATTCCCGGCGGGTACGATCCAATCGGCACGATTGCGTCATTCGCCGGCTATCTGCCGTCGGACGATCCGCAATTTGTGATTCTGGTAAAACTGGACCGACCGCAGACCTCCGAGTGGGGCTCGCAGGTCGCCTCGCCGGTGTTTGCCGCCGTGGCAAAGCAGCTCGTCGCTTTGGTTGGACTGCCGCCGGATAACGTGCGGCTTGCGAGCAAGTGATACGATGCTGACTCTAGCCGATGTCTTTCAAGCGTTGACGCGTGCGCGTCCTGCCAGCGCGGAGCGCGTATCGATTACCGACGTGGTGACGGATTCACGCCTCGCGAAAGCCGGCGCGTTGTTCGTTGCGCTGAAAGGCGAGAATTCGGATGGTCACGATTTTATCGGCGATGCGCTTGCGCGCGGCGCAGTCGCAGTCATTGCCGAAGCGCGTGCGGGAGAAAAGGGGCTAGGTCCGAGCGCACATTTTGTCGATGTCGCCGGGTTGCAACCTAGCCCCCCATCTCTTCCGCCAATCGTTTTCATCGCGCCGTCGAGTTTGAAGGCGCTGCAAGACCTCGCCGCATTCTGGCGCAGCCGCTTTGCCAAATGCAAAGCGATTGCCATTACCGGCAGCATCGGTAAAAGTTCTACGAAAGAACTGACGGCGGCGGTGCTGCGGCAGCGATTCCACGTCCTGAAAAGTGAGGGCAATTATAACAACGAGATCGGATTGCCGTTGACGATGATGCAGTTGAACGAACGCCACGAGCGTGCCGTGCTGGAAATGGGGATGTACGCGCTGGGCGAGATCCGCGAGCTGTGCCGCATCGCGCAGCCCGAGATCGGCGTGGTGACGAATGTCGGTGCTAGCCACCTCGAACGCTTGGGCAGCAT
>DAIDTM010000549.1 GCA_027457205.1 Anaerolineae bacterium
ACATCATCAAGAAATTGATGGCGAACGGCATCATGGCGAACATCAACCAGCCGATCGATTTCGATACCGCCTCTCTGGTCGCCGGCGAATTGGGATTTGAGGTCGTCGAGCAAAAGCCGGTCGTCGCCGAGCCGGAGCCGGTCGTCTTGACCAGCATTCCGAAGAAACACGAGTACTCTGTCGCGGAAGCCGCCCGACTGGTCATGCGCCCGCCGGTCGTCACCGTGATGGGACACGTCGATCACGGCAAGACCTCGCTGCTCGACGCGATCCGCCACGCCGATGTCGCCGCAGGCGAAGCCGGCGGCATCACACAGCACATCGGCGCGTACCAGGTGCTGCACGACGGCAAACGCATCACGTTTCTCGATACGCCGGGGCACGAAGCGTTCACCGCGATGCGCGCGCGCGGCGCAAAGGCAACCGACATTGCGATCATCGTCGTCGCGGCGGACGACGGCGTGATGCCGCAGACGCGCGAAGCCATTGACCACGCGCGCGCCGCGCAAGTGCCGATCATCATCGCGCTCAACAAGATCGATAAACCCAACGCGAACGCCGATCGCGTCAAGCAGCAGTTGTCCGATTTGGGACTCGCCGTCTGGGGCGGCAAGGACGAAGTCACCGTCGTCGAAATGTCCGCCAAGCAAAAGACCGGCATCGAGGAGCTGCTTGAAAATATTCTGGTCGTCTCCGAACTTGCCGACCTGCGCGCAAACCCAGCCAAGAAAGCCGCTGGCGTCGTCATCGAATCCAAACTCGACAAGCAGCAAGGTCCCATGGCAACGCTGATCGTCAACGAGGGCACACTGCACGTCGGCGACGCTGTGTTGATCGGCACGGTGTGGGGTAAGATTCGCGCGATGTTCAATGACAAGGGCGAGGCGGTCAAGGACGCCGGTCCCGCCGACCCCGTCGCAGTCACCGGCTTATCCGAAGCGCCGGAAGCCGGCGAGATGTTTGCCGTCGTCGCGGACGAGCGCGTGGCGCGCTACCACGCGAGCGAGAAAGCGCTCGCCAAACGGCAAGCCGAACAGAAGCCGACCCACTCGATCAGTCTGAACGATCTCTTCGCGCAGTTCCAAGCTGGCATCGTCAAGGAACTCAGTTTGATCGTCAAAGCCGATGTCGCCGGCTCGCTGGAGCCGATTGTCTCGTCGCTGGAAAAACTGGGCGATGAAAAAATCAAAGTCAAGATCATCCACCAAGGGATCGGCACCATCACTCGCTCGGACGTGATGCTGGCGATGGCATCGCAAGGCATCGTCATCGCGTTCAACGTCGGCGTGGAAGCCGCCGGCGCGTCGCTCGCGGAAGCCGAAGGCATCGACATTCGCAAGTATGACATCATCTACAAACTGATCGAAGATATCAACAAAGCGTTGAAAGGAATGCTGGAGCCGGTTTTCAAGGATGTGCTGGTGGGACGCGCGCAGGTGCTTCAGGTGTTCCACGTCAAAAAGACCGCGGTTGCCGGCTTGCGCGTCACCCAAGGCAAGATCGTGCGCGGCGCAACCGCGCATGTGCTGCGCGGCGGCACAGAAGTCTTCAAGGGTTCCATCGCATCGCTCAAACGCTTTACCGACGACGTCAAGGAAGTCGCCGAGGGCTACGAGTGCGGGTTGGCGCTAGACAAGTTCAACGAATTTCAAAGCGGCGACCAGATCGAGTTCTACCAGAAAGTGAAAGTGAGTTGAGATGGCGTCGCATCGCCCGGAGCGCGTGAGCGAGCGAATCCATCAAGAGATCAGCGTGATGTTCGCTCGCCAGGTTGGCGACCCGCGCCTGGAAAATATCAACGTGACGCGCGTCGAGGTCTCCGGCGATTTGCGAATCGCCAAGATTTTCGTGACGCCGCGCGCCGACGCCGACGCCACGCGCGAGATGATGGGCGCGCTCGCGCGCGCCGCCGGGTACTTTCGCCGCCGCCTCGCCGAAACGCTAGAGCTGCGCTTTGCGCCAGAAGTCCGCTTCCAGCTCGATCAATCGATTGAAAAGGGCGAGCATTTCTTGCAGGTGTTGGGGCAAGTGGAAGCCGAGGAACGCGCGGCTGCAAACGGCAAGCGGAAGAGCACGCGAAAGAAATGACAGAAGACGGGCGACGGAGGACCGGCGCGCAGGTTTCGGTCATCGGTCATCCGTCCTCCGTCACCTTGATTAGAGAGTTATGGACAACCCGAATTCCTTCGACATCGCCGTCGACCATTTCAAACGCTATAACAAAATCTTTATCGCGGCGCACATCATGCCGGACGGCGACTGTCTCGGATCGGCGCTGGGGCTGGCGTGGGCGCTGCGTAAAATCGGCAAGACCGTCACGGTGACGTGCAACGATCACGTCTCGAACGCGTTCGAGTACCTGCCCGGCTTTGCTGAACTCGCGCCCAAAGTTCCGACCGACGAAGAATTTCTCGTCTACGTCGATGGCAGTTCCGCCGACCGCTTCGGCGCGGCGTATGATCCGAAATTGTTCAACGGTCGCCCGGTGCTCGCCATCGACCATCACATCACCAACGAGCATTTCGCGCCGTTAAATTTTGTCGATACGACCGCGGCATCGACCGCGGAGATCATTTACCGATTGATCCGCGCGCTGGAGATTCCACTCGATCAAGCGGTCGCGCAATGTCTGCTCACCGGCGTCATCACCGATACGCTCGGTTTCCGCACCGCGAGCACGACTGTCGAAACGCTGCGCACGGCGACCGCGTTGATGGAAGCCGGCGGATCGATCCCCGACATCGTCGAACGCTCCTTCAATCAGGTCCAGCTCGCCAGTCTGCGTCTGCGCGGCAGAGTCTTTAGCGAAGCTCAGCTCGACGGCGTCGTGCTGTGCGCCGAAATTCCGCTCAGGCTTTTGCGCGAGCTGGGTGTGAATGGCAACGGCACCAGCGGAATTATCAATCAACTCTTGAGTGTGGACACTGCCAAGATCGCGCTCGTCCTGACGGAAAAAGAGAACGGCAAGATCGATGTGGGCTTGCGCTCGCGGGTGGGCTACGACGTGTCGCGCATCGCGGCGCGTCTCGGCGGCGGCGGACACAAGCAAGCCGCGGGCGCGCTCATCGATGGACCGCTCTCCGCTGCGCGCGCGCGTGTGTTGGCGGAGATCAAAAAGTCACTGGGGCAGGTAGTCGAATAGTCGCGCGGTCAAATCATCACCGGACTATTCGACTATGTGACTAGAAGACTCGATGACTGCTTGCAATACCTGCGGCGCGGCAAAGAACTGTCCGCTGCAAAATCAAACCTTGATGGCTCTCAACCCAATGCCGCGTGGACTCAACGGCATCCTCAACATCGACAAACCCGTCGGAATGACTTCGCACGATGTCGTCAGCATCGTGCGAAAATATTCGCGCCTCCAGCGCGTGGGGCACGCCGGCACGCTCGACCCGATGGCGACCGGCGTGCTGTTGGTCTGCCTGGGTCAAGCGACGCGCGTCGTCGAATATCTCGGCGATCACGACAAGAAATATCGCGCGCGCGTCCGCCTCGGCATCGAGACCGATACCTACGACGCGACCGGCGCCGTCGTCGCGCAGCACGCAGTCGCCGCAACGCGCGAGCAGATCGAACTCGCCTTGCGCGGTTTTATCGGCAAGCTGGACCAAATGCCGCCGGCGTACTCGGCGATCAAGCAGGGCGGCGTGCCGCTCTACAAACTCGCGCGGCAAGGCAAGCCGGTCGAGACCGCCACGCGCGCAGTAGAGATTTTCTCGATCGACGTGCGCGAGGTCGCACTGCCGGACGTGGAATTCGACGTGCATTGCAGCAAAGGCACGTACGTCCGCTCGCTCGCGCACGACCTGGGCGCGGCGCTCGGCTGCGGCGCGCACCTCGCCGCGCTCACGCGCACCGCCAGCGGTCAGTTTACGCTGAGCGAATCGCGCACGCTCGATCAACTGCGCGACGCGTTTGAAGGCGGCTACGCGGAACAGTACCTGTTCCCGCTCGACGAAGCGCTGCTGCAATTCCAAGCCGTGGTCCTCGATCCTAACATGACCAAGCGCATCCAGCAAGGCAAACCGCTCATCTGCGGACGCGAGTATTCCACTCCGTGGCTGCGCGCGTACTCCACCAACGGCGAGTTGATCGCGCTGTTGGAACGCGGGAATGCCGCAGATGAATGGAAGCCCAAGAAGGTATTCATCGTCTAAACCGAAAATTGTTACATGGAAATTCTACGCGATCCCACCACGGTTCACCTTCCGCGTCCCACCGTTTTGACCATCGGCTCATTTGACGGCATCCATCGCGGGCACCAGCATTTGATCGGACGCGTCGTCGCGCGCGCACGAGAAATCGGCGCAGCGAGCGCGCTCGTGACGCTCCACCCGCACCCCAAGCTCGTGCTGC
Source organism: Anaerolineae bacterium (assembly GCA_027457205.1). GTDB lineage: Bacteria > Chloroflexota > Anaerolineae > UBA4142 > UBA4142 > DAIDTM01. Next base: position 4,360 of record DAIDTM010000549.1, read on the forward strand.
GACCCAATTCCAATTTGCAATACCTCAGCACGATCGAAGAGCGGCTCGATTTGCTTGCACCGCTCGGACTGGATTACGCCGTCGTCTTTCCGTTCAGTCTGGAAACATCGCAGATCCGCGCGCGCGATTTCGTGCAATTGCTGCTCGATCATTTGCGAATGAAAGAAATTTTTTGCGGCGCGGATTTCGCGCTCGGCTACAAGCGCGAGGGCAACGTCGCGTTCCTGCGCGCGCTCGGCAGCGAGAAGGGATTCCAAGTGACGGTCGTCGCGCCACAGCAGTTCGACGGGGAAATCATGTCGAGTTCGCGCATTCGCCAATTGATTGCCGAAGGCGATTTGGACGACGCGACGCGATTCCTGGGACGGTACCCGTCGGTGCGCGGGCGCGTCGTGAAAGGCGATCAGCGCGGGCGGCAGCTCGGCTTTCCGACCGCGAACCTCGCGATCGCGGAACATCGGCTGATCCCGGCGGATGGCATTTACGCGGTGCGCGTCCGGATCGGCGACCGATGGTACGGCGGCGCGGCGAACATCGGCATTCGCCCGACGTTCGATTCCGGACATCGCTTGGTCGAAGTTTACGTGCTCGATTTCGACGGCGACCTGTACGACCAAGTGATCGAAGCGCAATTCATCCAGCGGCTGCGCGAGGAGCGCAAGTTTGACAACATCGACGCGCTGATCGAACAAATGAAGCGCGATGTCGAGGAGACACGGAGAGTGCTGGCGACCATCAGACCCGAAGAGTTTTAGAAACCCTTCGGGTCTTTGCTAGACGAACACCGCGAATTGTCCTATAATCTGATTGGGAAATAGAAGATGGAAGTTGGATGTTAGAGAAGGTTGGCTGGAACATCCAATCTCCAATTTCCAACCTCTAACCTCCAACTTCCAAAATGAATCACTTTGAAGAAATTCCGCACACCGCCGATTGGTCGTTCCGCGCCTTCGGCAACGATTTGCGCGAGTTGTTTGCGAATGCCGCGTTCGCGTTGTTCGTAATGCAAGGCGCAACGTCGACCTGCGCGACAGAGACCGCGCGCACGGTCGAGGTCAGCGGGATCGATTACGAATCGCTACTCGTCAACTGGTTGACCGAACTCTTGTGGCTCCAAGAATCGCACTGGGAAATCTATCCGCGCTGTCAGATCGATGCGTTGTCACCGACCGCCCTGCGCGCGCGGGTTTTCGGGACGCCGATCAGTCAGATCGACAAGATCATCAAGGCGGTGACGTACCACAATTTGAAGATCGAGCACACCGAGAACGGCTGGGAAGCGGTCATGGTAGTGGATGTGTAGGACGATTTCGCAAAATCGTCCAACGAGGCGCGCGATGATCCACAAACAAGATTTCGAGCGCATCAGCGATTTCGTGTGGCAGATTCCGCAATCCTTTCGCGGCGATATGCGCGCGCCGGCGCGCCTCTACGCGACGGAAGAATTGCTGGACGACGCCCTGCAAGACGAATCGGTCAAACAGCTCGTCAACACCGCGACGCTGCCCGGCATTGTCCAGTACGCGATCGCGATGCCGGACATTCACCAGGGCTACGGCTTTCCCATCGGTGGCGTGGTCGCGACGAAATTGCCGGACGGCGTGATTTCGCCGGGCGGAGTCGGCTACGATATCAATTGCGGCGTGCGCCTGCTCGCCTCGCACGTGAGCGCGGAAGAGATCGCGCCACACCTCCAAGACCTTGCCAGCGCGCTGTACCGGAATTGCCCCAGCGGCGTCGGCTCCGAAGGCAGCGTTCCGCTCAACGCCAAGCAGCTCGACGACATTTTGGAAAACGGCGCGGAATGGGCGGTCAATGCTCCGCGTGGCTACGCGCGGCGCGCGGATTTGAATCGCACCGAAGAGTTTGGCAAGTTGCCCGGCGCGGAAGCAGCGGCGGTTTCCAAGCGCGCCAAGGAACGCGGCAAGGACCAGCTCGGCACGCTCGGCGCGGGAAACCATTTCATCGAAGTGGACCGCGTCGCGCAGGTGTTCGACGCGGAGGTCGCGGACCGCCTCGGCTTGTTCCCCGATCAGGTGGTCGTGCAGATTCACTGCGGCTCGCGCGGCTTGGGACATCAGGTTTGCACTGATTACGTGAACGATTTCCAACGCGCGGTACGCGAGTACCGGATCGAATTGCCCGACCGCGAGTTGGTCTGCGCGCCATTCGACTCGCCCGAAGGTCAACAGTATTTCAAAGCGATGGCAGCCGCAGCGAATTTCGCATTTGCGAATCGGCAGGTTCTGGCGTATCACATCCGCCGCTCGTTCGAGGAAATTCTCGCCGGTCAGGTAGAGGATTTTGACCTGCGCCAGATTTACGACATCGCGCACAATATGGCAAAGGTCGAAGAGCACGAGATCAACGGGGCGCGCGTCAAGGTGTGCGTGCATCGCAAAGGCGCGACGCGCGCGTTCGGTCCGGGCGCGAGCGTGCTGCCGGATGACTTGCGTGACATCGGACAGCCGGTGCTGATCCCCGGCTCGATGGGCACGGCGTCGTACGTCCTCATCGGCACCGCAGGATCGATGGCGCAGACGTTTGGTTCATCGTGTCACGGCGCAGGGCGCGTGATGAGCCGCTCTCAAGCCAAGCGCGAGGTGCGCGGTGAGAAATTGCGCGACGAACTTTCCGCGCGCGGCATCGCCATCCGCGCCGGATCGATGCCCGGTCTCGCGGAAGAAGCGCCGCAAGCGTACAAGGATGTCGCGCGCGTCGTCGAAGTCGTCCACCGCGCCGGCATCGGCAAAAAGGTTGCGCGGCTGGAGCCGCTCGCGGTGATCAAAGGATAATCGAATTCAACCGCAAAGAACGCAGAGAACGCAAAGAAAAAATGATTCTTTGCGTTCTTTGCGGTTAAGAACCTGTCTGAAAACTCACGCAAAGCCGCAAAGTCGCCAAGAAATTTATCTAAACCCTTTGCGTCTTTGCGAGAGATCCAGAACTTTTCAGACCGGCTCTAAGGCATTGTCCAGGAATAACTTGGTCAATTTGATTTATCTGTGATAGGATGGTGTTGCTATTCGGATTCACCTATCCCAGGATCAAACCATGACCAAGCTAAACGAGAAACCATTGCATGTTTGCAGCTGTACCGATTGTC
>DAIDTM010000550.1 GCA_027457205.1 Anaerolineae bacterium
GAGTAGACCAGGGAAATATTTGCTCATCGCAACCCTGTCCATTGTTGCCGTGACGTTGGTTTTACCCTTCACCCCACTGGCTGAGATTTTTGGATTCAGCCCGCTGCCAATTTTGTTTCTTCTGTTGATCGCGGTTATTGTTTTGCTTTACATCATCAGCGCGGAAATGGTGAAGACGATGTTTTACCAGAGGGTGAAATTCTAGAGGAAGGGGATCCGATGAATCCGAATCAGCATGATCATCGTGCAATTTTGCAGGACATCGCTCAGAGAGCAATGCTCGAGCGGGGATTGCTTCCAGACTTTTCCGCGCAAGCGCTCGCCGAACTCGACAAGATCCAAGGACCGGCAAGAATGAACGGCAGACCGGTGGGCGATCTGACCAACCTTCTGTGGTCTTCCATTGACAACGACGACTCCCGCGACTTGGATCAGCTAACCGTTGCCGAAGCAATGCCCGGCGACAAGGTAAAAGTTCTGGTTGCCGTGGCAGATGTGGACGCGCTCGTTGAAAATGGATCAGCCATTGACGAACACGCGCGCCACAACACCACCTCGGTCTATACCGCCGCCAAGATATTTCCCATGCTGCCTGAACAGCTTTCCACCAATCTCACCTCCTTGAATTTCAATGAAGATCGACTCTCGATTGTCGTCGAAATGGTGATTGGCGCGGACGGCTCCATCCAGGACTCGGATATCTACGGAGCGCGTGTTCGCAATCACGCCAAGCTTGTCTACAACAGCGTTGCGGCATGGTTGGAAGGTGGCAGTATGCCCGAGGCGATTGCGGTCATCAAGGGATTGGCTGAGAATTTGCGCGTGCAGGACCGCGCCGCACAGAGGATGAAGAATCTACGGCACATTCACGGGGCGCTAAGTTTGGAAACCATCGAGGCGCGACCGATCTTTGAGGGCGATGCCATCCGCGATCTGCAAGTGGAAGAAAAGAACCGCGCCAAGGACATTATCGAGGATTTCATGATCGCGGCAAACGGCGTGACCGCCCGGTATCTCTCGTCCAGAAAGTTTCCTTCGGTCCGCCGAGTCGTCCGCACGCCAAAACGGTGGGACCGCATTGTCGAGATTGCCGGGGAACATCAGTTCGCACTGCCGGCTAATCCAGATTCCAAAGCGCTGGAGGAATTTCTGACGAAGGAGAAAGCCGGCGACCCGCTGCGATTCCCCGATTTGTCTCTCGCCGTGATCAAGCTTTTGGGCACGGGTGAATACATTGCAGAACTCCCGGGCGACGCCGCGCCGGGACACTTTGGTCTCGCGGTCAAGGACTATACCCATTCCACCGCGCCGAACCGTCGCTATACCGATCTCATCACCCAACGCCTGCTGAAAGCCGCTAGCGAAGGAAAATCTCTGCCCTATAGCAAAGATGAGCTGGATCTTCTGGCGGCTCATTGCACGAAAGAAGAGGATGCCGCTAACAAAGTTGAACGGCAGGTGGAAGAATCCGCTGCCGCGCTTCTCCTGGAGTCGAGGATCGAAGAACAGTTCGATGCCATCGTCACCGGCGCCTCCCCCAAAGGTACATGGGCGCGGCTTCTCATCGTGCCTGTAGAAGGCAAGCTAGTCGATGGGTTCGAGGGCATGGATGTCGGCGACCGAATTCGTGTGCAGTTGATATCTGTAGACGTTGAGCGGGGATATATTGATTTCAAAAGACTTGGTCCATCCAGACATTGATGGGGGTAAGGATTGGATTTCCAAAGACCACCCTGCGCCCATCTCAGTGGAGGAAGCATGCATAACCCTTCTGACTCTGCTCCGCTTGTACAAACGGTGGAACTCAAGATCAGACCGTCGCAGGTAGCCCTCGCGGGGCTCACTCTGCTAGCGGTGTTCGGCGCCGTGCTGCTCGTTCTGCGCTTGATTGACGTCCTGATTCTGGTGTTCGTGGCTCTAGTGATCGCCGCCACGCTCCGACCGATGGTGTCTGCTTTGCAGCACTGGGGAATACCCAAAGTCCTAGCCCTATTGCTCATCTACCTGGGTATCCTGGGCGTGCTCGCAGGGCTGTTCGTACTGGTGATCCCAGCGCTGGTCGACCAGGGTGGAGCGCTCGTCCGTGGTCTGCCACAGATGTACGCCAGCCTGGTCGACTCGCTGGAGAAGAATCCCAACGAGGCAATTCGCACCCTGCCACAGCGGCTGCCGACCGGGGAACAGTTAGCCAGCCAGTTGCAGGCAGCGAGTAGCGTTGTTCTGACCGGAGCGCTGGGCATTGGCGTGGGCGTGCTCTCCTTCCTGACCCAGATGGTCAGTATCGTCGTTCTGAGTATTTATCTGACGCTCGATCAGTCGCGGTTGGAGCGATTCTGGCTGTCGCTGACCTCCGCGGACCGGCGGCCGGAACTGCTGGCTATCTGGCGTGAGATCGAGAGCCGCCTGGGTGGCTATGTGCGCGGCGAACTTCTGCTGATGACGTCTATCGGGGTGCTGTCCAGTCTGGGCTACCTGGTGATCGGACTGCCCTATCCCCTGGCGCTCGGGGCGTTGGCGGGACTGGTCGAGTTTGTGCCGATGGTCGGCCCGACCCTTGGCGCAATTCCGGCCATCGTCGTCGCCCTGTCAATCTCCCCGCAGGCGACCTTATTGGTCTTGGTGTATTCGATCATTATCCAGATGGCTGAGAACAACATTCTGGTGCCGCGGCTGATGGGGCGCTCGGTCGGGGTGAGCCCGATCATGGTTATCCTAGCTGTTTTCGCCTTTAGCAGCCTGCTCTGGATCACTGGGGCATTTCTAGCCATCCCCCTGGTGGCAATCTTCCAGGTTCTGATGGACCATCTGATCATGCATGCCGGCGCTAGTGATGCCGAAGAACCGGGCGAAGGATCTACCAACATCATGTCGACGATGCGGGCGAAAATTCGACAATTACGCGCCGAAGGGTTACAGCGGCTGCGGACCGCCGATGGTCGAATTAGCCTTTCCAAGGGGGACCGCGACGACGTGGACAGACGGGTGGACCACTTGTTGAGCAAAGCCGACCAGACACTTACCACTGCCGTGCAGACGGCGGGGACGGACACGACCGAAGCGCACACGGCGCTCTTGGCTGAGGTTGACCAGGCCATCAATCAAGCCGGCGAGATGGTCGAGGAGGCCAAAGCCGAAGCGGCGACCGAGCGTCAAAACATAAAGACGGCAGGACGACCGACATGAATCTGAAGCTTGCCTGGAGCGTACTGTCCGATACCTTTTCCAAGTGGAATGAGCACAAAGCGATTCGCCTGGGAGCAGCGCTGGCTTATTTCGCGATCTTTGCTATTGCCCCAGTGCTGATTATCGCCATTGCCATCGCCGGGCTGGTCTATGGACGGGCAGCGACCGAAGGCAACATTGTCCGCTCGATCAGTGGGGTGGTCGGAAGCAACACCGCGCAATTCGCGCAGGAATTGATCGAGAGCGCCAGTCAGCCGGGTGCGGGGGTGATCGCCGTGGTGGTGGGCGCTGTCGGCATGGTCCTCGGCTCAACCGGCTTTTTCTTCCAGCTCAAAGATGCGCTCAACACGGTGTGGGAAGTCGCTCCGAAACCGGGCTACCATTTTGTGGATATGATTCGAGACAATGCCTTGTCCTTCGCCATGGCGCTCGGACTCGGGGTTCTTACGCTGGCATCGCTGGTGCTCACGGCTGGCTTGAGCGCGGTCGGCTCGCTTCTGGGCAGCTCCATACCGGGCGGCGAGACGGTCTGGCAACTAGCCGACTTTAGCCTGACGTTTGGCTTGGTCACCCTGCTATTTGCCTGCATCTTCAAGGTCTTACCGGATGTCCGTATCCCCTGGGGCGATGTGTGGCCCGGAGCGATCTTGACAGCCCTGCTCTTTACCGTAGCCCAGGTGGCACTCAGCGTGATCATTCGCCTGGCAAATCCCGGTCTGGCGTTCGGCGCGGCGGGAGCCCTGGTCGTGATCCTGGTGTGGGTCAACCTGGCTTCGCTGATCCTGCTATTCGGAGCGGAGTTCATCCGCGTCTACTCCAGGCGATTCGGCACGGGTGCTCAACCCAAGACGTATGCCGAGGCGCTCACGACGGAAGCGCGAGCGGCGCAGGGAATGCCGGCGAAAGAACCGTCAAGTTAACTATCACCGCGATGAAAAGTCCCAAGATCGAGAAGGTTCTCATTGCGCGTCTAACGTAAAATGTCGTATTTTACGACAGCGCGCGCGTTGCTTTTACGACAAAAAGGAACCGGTCTGCGTGATTCCTATTTCAGCCAAAAGGCGGTATGCTGTTTTTGCGATCGAGGCGGACCAGCGGGTGGACCTATCCTGGTTGTTTGTTCCGTCCTTTCTCATGAATCCTTCAAGATGCAAATCGCGTAACTGGGTTAGGAATAATTGTCTACCACCTTTCACCGGTTGCGATCTAGCCTCATGAGTACTACAGCATATTGTGGTCAAAGCCAATGCTTGCACTCGGAAGTCTTGGCAACCACTGGAGTAGGACTTGCCTTTGGTAAACCACAAATTTCGAGCGTGCGGTAAACACTTACCGTGAAATGAATCTAAGAGGATTCGAGATGACACATACAGTGGATCGAAACAAATCAGAGATTACAGACTCACCCGTCGCGAAATTCATCTTTGCCGATACTCGCATGGCGTGGGTCTGGTTGATCTTGCGCGTCTACTTGGCGTACACGTGGCTGAGCGCCGGGTACGAAAAATTTTCCGGCAAGGGTTGGGTGGACGGCGGCGCGGCGCTCAAGGGCTTTTGGAGTGGTGCGATCGCGACGACCCCCAAGCCGGTGATCACGTTCGACTGGTATCGCGCGTTCATCCAGTTCATGCTGGACACCCAATCGTACGTCTGGTTCGCGAAACTCGTGACGTTCGGCGAGATACTGATTGGCGTCGCGTTGCTGGTTGGCGCGTTCACCGGGATTGCGGCGTTCGCCGGCGGCTTTATGAACTGGAACTTTATGATGGCGGGCAGCACAAGCGTCAATCCCGTTTTCTTCGCCCTGTCCGTGCTCCTCATTCTGGCGTGGCGAACAGCGGGCTACTGGGGACTGGATCGCTATCTCCTGCCCTTGCTGGGCACGCCGTGGCGACCTGGGTTCACCGTCCGTTCCAAGACGCCTGCGACTAGCGCGTCAGTCGCCGAATGATCGAATCGAAGGCGGCTGTCCACGCGTAAACAATAACGGTTAGGGCAAATAGCCAAGACAGCCAACCGGAGCAAGTCAAGTTCTATCACAATACCTTCGCCAAAATCCAAAGCGGCTTAACCGCCGAATTCCAGGCACATGTCGAGCCCCAAACTGGCTCAAATCGAATTTGGCGAAGGTATTGCTATCAAGGAGGGTTTTATTATGGTTGAGAACAATCTTAAACTGCGACCGCTTGCGGATCGTGTAATCGTAGAGCCACTCGAACAGGAAGAAAAGACGGCGAGTGGAATTCTGCTGCACGAGACCGCCAAAGAAAAACCGCAGGAGGGGTTGATCGTCGCCGTGGGTCCCGGTCGCTGGGACGAGGACGGCAAAAAGCGCGTCGAGATGGAAGTGGCGTTGCACGACAAGGTCGTGTTCGCCAAGTACTCGGGCAGCGAAATCAAACTCGATGAGAAGAAATACTTGATCATGAGCGAGAAAGATATTCTCGCCGTCTTGGAAAAATAATGTAGGACAAGTCTTCAAACTTGTCCTACCCTAGCAAACGAAATTAGGAGGAATAATCAGATGCCTGCAAAACAACTGGCGTTCTCGGAAGAGGCGCGTCATCATCTCAAAATTGGCGTCGATACGATGGCGAATGCCGTCAAGACGACGCTCGGACCCAAAGGTCGTAACGTGGCGCTCGACAAAAAATACGGCGCGCCGACCATCACGCACGACGGCGTGACCGTGGCGAAAGAGATCGAACTGGAGAATCCGTACGAGAACATGGGCGCGCAGCTTCTGAAGGAAGCGGCGACCAAAACGAACGACATTGCGGGCGATGGCACGACCACCGCGACCGTGCTGGCGCAAGCGATCGTCAACGAGGGTTTGAAGAATGTCGCCGCCGGCGCGAACCCGATGCTGCTCAAGCGCGGGATTGAAAAGGGCACCGCTGTCCTCGTCGAAGAACTCAAGAAAATGGCTAAGCCGGTCAAGGGCAAAGAAGACATCGCTCACATCGCGGCGAATTCTGCCGCCGATCCCGAAATCGGCAAACTGCTCGCGGACGTGATGGACAAGGTCGGCAAAGACGGCGTTATTACGGTCGAAGAATCCAAGACCGGCCTCGCATTCGAAACCGAATACGTCGAAGGTATGCAGATCGACCGCGGCTACATCTCGCCCTATTTCGTCACGAACCCGGAGCGAATGGAAGCGGTCCTCGAGAACGTCTACATTCTCCTGACCGACAAGAAAATCTCTGCGCATACCGATATCGTTCCCTTACTGGAAAAATTGGTGCAGATGGGCAAGCGCGAACTTGTCATCGTCGCTGAAGATGTGGACGGAGAGGCACTGGCAACGCTCGTCCTAAACAAACTGCGTGGGATGCTAAACGTAATCGCGGTCAAGGCACCCGGCTTTGGCGATCGCCGCAAGGAAATGCTGCGCGACATGGCGATCCTCACCGGCGGTCAGGTCATCACCGAGGAACTGGGCCGCAAGTTGGAGACCGTGCAGGTCGCTGATCTCGGTCAATGCCGCAAGGTCATCGCGACCAAAGACGACACGACCTTCATCGAAGGGTCCGGCTCGGACAAGGATATCAAGGCTCGCATCAACGAGATCAAGGCGCAGATTGACAAGACCACGTCCGATTATGACAAAGAAAAACTGCAAGAGCGACTTGCGAAGCTCGCGGGCGGTGTAGCCGTCATCCGCGTCGGCGCGGCGACGGAGACCGAGCTGAAAGAGAAAAAACATCGCGTGGAAGACGCACTGAGCGCAACCCGCGCGGCGGTCGAAGAGGGCGTCGTTCCCGGCGGCGCGGTCGCGTTTCTGAACGTGATTCCCGCGCTCGACAGGGTGGGTGGCACCGGAGACATTGCAACGGGCGTGCAGATTCTCCGGCATGCGCTCGAAGAGCCGCTTCGCCAACTCGCGGAGAACGCCGGGCATGATGGCGCGGTGGTCGTGCAAGACGTGCGCCGGATGCAAAAAGAAAAGAACAACCTCAACATCGGCTTTGAAGTCATGTCGGAAGAATATGGTGACATGCTGGAGAAAGGCATCATCGACCCCGCCAAAGTGGTGCGTAGTGCGTTGGAGAACGCGGCATCCATCGCGGCGATGATCCTGACGACGGAAGCGTTGATCACGGACCTGCCGGAGAAGGGGTCACCAACTCCCATGCCGCAGATGCCAGAGTATTAAACCGGGGTTGGTCATCAAGAGCAAGACAAAACCATGCGAAGGTTCGTTAACCTTCGCATGGTTTTGTCTTGCTCGCAATAGGTTAGTGTGGATCTTGACTGTAGAGATATTGCATGCAACGTCTCTACAGTGCCAACCGCAAGTCTAGATGGAATCTACGCTATAACGTTTCATTTTGGCATCGCGTCCGAGATGGCTTTCAGCGACACGTCGTACCGATACGGAATGTTCATGTGTCCATCGTCGAATTCTTCATGGATGTACTGGATGCCGCGTGCCTTGAGACGCGCAGCGAAAATGCGCGCGCCGTACTGCAAATTGAATTCGTCACGCAAGCCGGCATCGAGATAGATGAGCCGCAGCGAACGCAGCGCGTCAAGGAGTTTGTCGATTAGATAAACTGGATCCCATTCGAGCCAGCGCTGCCAAACGTCCCCACGCAGTTCGCCGGTCTCGGTATCAAATGGCAGATCGAAGCCGTGCGGCGCGGTGGAATTGGGCGAGTAACATGCTGCCATCGCGATCGTATTGAGCATCGCGTTGAAATCGCCGTCCTTGGGATGGACCGTAGGAAATTCGTCCCAGAATTTGTCCAGCCCGCCGAATTTCTTTAACGCACGCAGCGCGTGAATAAGATCCGGCTTGTAGCAAAGTTCGAAATACATATCGCCGCTGTGCGACGCCATCAAGCCGAACACGTCGGGGTGGCGCATCGCGAGAATAACGCTGCCGTATCCGCCGGAACTCTTGCCGACTAACGCGCGGTGGTCGCGGTCCGCGATGGTTCTGTACTTCTTATCGACGAACGCGACCAGTTCTTTCACCACATGGTCTTCGTACTGCCCAACCGCGGACGAGTTCAAATACTGGCTTCCACCGATGCGCGTGAAGCAGTCCGGCATCACCAGAATCATCGGCTGCACCTTGCCATCCGCGATCAAGCGGTCCGTTCGCTGCGGTAGCGTCTCATCCCACGCGGAATCGTTCAACAGCATCGTGCCGCGCCCGGTAAAGCCAGTCAGCACGAAGACGACCGGGTAGCGCGCATTGCCGCTCTCGTAGCCCGGCGGCAGATAGACCGGCACACGGCGCACGAACGGATCGCCGAGCGGATTGCCGCGCAGCGCGTCACTGGCAATGGTTTCGATGATGACGGTACCTGAGGACATACCAACCTCCAGGCGAATGATGGAAACGCAGCGGATTATTCTTTCTTTTCTTCTTCCTTCAAAATCATCACACGGAATGCCTCCGCGGCTTCCAATCCTTTCTCTTTGCCTTCATCCTTTGCCCACTCTTTCATCATGTCCGTCGGGTCCCAGTCGCCGATTTGGCTCTTGTGCTCTTTCAGCGCGGCGATTTTTGTTTCCAACGACGATGCGATGTCGATGAACGTCGTCGGTTTTTCGGATCCGTGCACAAAGACCTGCTTGACCTCGTGCGGTTCGTAACCCTCGGTCAGCAACTCCGGGAAGATAAAGCGCGTCCCAGCAGACGGAAACACCGCGTCAAGCGCGACATCCGCCGCCACGCGGTGATCGGGATGGTTCATGTAACTGTCGCCGTAAAAGCGCACCGTCGGGGCGCCGCAGATGACGACGGCCGGCTTGTGCTGGCGAATCAGGCGCGTCAGATCGCGGCGCAGATCGACCGTCGGCTGCAAAATCCCGTCGGGATAATTCAGAAAGACGACGTGATTGACGCCGAGCACGCGGCACGCGCTGCGTTGTTCCTCCTCGCGCAGCCGCGCGAGTTCCTGCTTGGTCATGTGCGCCGGCGTCTTGTCGTTCGACCCCGCGTCGCCGCTGGTGATGCAGACGGAGATGATCTCGCTGCCGGCGCGCGCCCATTTCGCCAATGTGCCCGCGACGGTGAATTCTTGATCGTCCGGGTGCGCGTGAATCTACATCACGCGCGCCGGCGCGGGCAGCTCTTCGCCGGAAACTTTCCTGACCGCGTGCTCTGGTACGGACGAATCGCTAAGATAGGGCTTATCGCTCATCAATGCCTCAAATGGAATTGGAGTTTATGTCGCGCGGGAGCCAGGCACGGCGACCGAGTGGATCAATTCGTCCACCACCGCGCGCGGATCGATGTTCTTCAACCGCGCCGCCGGACTGACGATCAAGCGGTGCGCGAGCGCGGGATCGGCGAGCGCCTTGATGTCATCAGGAATGACGTAATCGCGCCCGACGATGGCGGCGCGCGCCTGCGCGGTCTTGTACAGCGCGAGCGAACCGCGTGGGCTTGCGCCAAGATAAATGTCCGGATGTTTGCGCGTCGCGTCGACGAGCGCGAGAATATATTCTTTCACCAACGCATCGACGTAGACCTCCTTGACCGCGCGCTGCGCGTCGAGTAGTTCCTGCGCGCTCGCGACCTGGCTGATCGATTCGATGGGGTGGGCGCGTTGCTGCGCGTCGAGCATCGCCATTTCGTCTTTGGTCGATGGATAACCAAGGTGAATCCGCAGCATGAATCGATCCAGCTGCGCCTCGGGGAGCGGGAACGTACCTTCGTACTCGATGTGGTTCTGCGTCGCCATCACGAGAAACGGCTGCGGCAGCGGATAGGTGACGCCGTCCACGGTGACCTGACGTTCTTCCATCGATTCGAGCAGCGCGCTCTGCGTCTTGGGCGTCGCGCGGTTGATCTCGTCGGTCAGCACGATTTGCGCGTGCACGGGACCGGGACGGAATTCAAACTCGCGCGTTTTCTGATTGAACATGCTCACGCCGGTCACGTCGCTCGGCAGCATATCCGGCGTGAACTGAATGCGTTTGAATGAGCAGCCCAGCGATTTCGCGATGGCGCGCGCGAGCATCGTCTTACCGACACCAGGAACATCCTCGATCAGCACGTGTCCCTGGCACAACAACGTGATGAGCGCCAGCTCGATCTCGCTGTGCTTGCCGAGGATCACGCGCTCGGCGTTGGCGGAGATTTGGGCGGCGAGCGTTTGGACGGGCTGAATATCGGGCATGGCTGGATTATACTCGGAAAAAGACAAAACGAAAAGGGGCAATTTGCTATTCCCGCGTCAGATCCTCCAGCAATTCCCCCGCCGCTTTCTCCCATGAAAACTTGCGCGCTTGCGCAAATCCCCGCGCGCGCAGATCGGCGCGCCGCGCATCGTCCGTGAGCGCGCGGCGCATCGCGTCCGCCATGCCGTCGATGTCGCGCGGCTCAAAGTACAGCGCGGCGTCACCCGCCACTTCGGGCAGCGACGACGCGTTGGACGATACGACCGGCGCGCCGCACGCCATCGCCTCCGCGACCGGCAGCCCAAAGCCCTCATACAGCGACGGATAGACGAACAACAGCGCGCCGGCGTAGAGCGCGGGCAAATCGTCGTCGACGACAAAATCCGGAAACACCACGCGCTCGCGCAAACCAAGCTGCTCGGCGGTTTGAAAAACGTCATCAAACATCCAGCCGCGCGAACCGCAGATGACGAGTTGGAGATTCGAGGGAAATTCGAGGTTGGACGTTAAACGCGCGAACGCTTGAATCAACCGCGCGTAATTCTTGCGCGGCTGAATCGTACTGACGCTGAGGAGGTAGGGCTTGCCCTTCGTCAGCGCGCGCACGCGCGCCGCGGATTTCGCCGAGACCTCCGGGCGGAAGCGCGCGTCCACGCCTGAATACAGCACCTTGATCTTGGCGAGCGGTACGTGGTACACGTCAGCCAGGTCGCGCTGCGTGCTTACCGCGTCCGCGAGGAGGAGGTCGGCGCGCGCGACCGACGGCGGCACGGCGCGGTTGAGATAGTTCAGCAGCGGTGCGGGAAAACATTCCGGCACGCGGACGTACGAGAGGTCGTGGACAGTGACGATCTTGCGCCGCGCGCGCGTGGGCGGCAGAAGAAAATCGGGCGAATAGAGAACATCGACCGCGCCGATCCACAGTTCGATCGGCAGCGGCGCACGGGCGCGCTGCCACAGCGCGGCAAGGTAGCGTTCGGTCAACGGCGCGCGGCGAATCGAAAAATTGGGGGGCCAGTCAAATTGGAGCAGGTCGGAGCGCGCGTCGCGCGGGACGAAGAGGACGTACCGGTTTGCGTGGTAAAGCCGCGCCAGTGCGCGGATCAGTTCGCGCGCGTAGCGACCGATCCCGGCGCGTTCGCGGGCAGCGGAGGTAAAATCGATGCCGATCGTTAGTCGCATAGTCGCCTAGTCTTGTAATCAGGCAACCGGACTAGACGACTACCTGACCACACAACCACGCGACTAGATTCCCCGATACGTCCATCGCCGGTTGACAAAAAAATTCCAGAACAGCACGATAACCACTGCCGTCGCTTTCGCCAGATTGTAATCCAGCGGGTGCGGAAAAGCCGAAGCGAACACCAGCGCATCCGTAGACACAAAGACGATTTCATTGATCGCCAATCCAGCAACATTCACCAGCGCGTACTGACCAAATTGCGTGCGTAGCGGGCGTTGGCGCGATTCAGGAAACGTCCACAAACGATTCCAAATAAAATTGCTGATGATCGCGCACGTCACCGAAACGAGGTTCGCGTACGCTTTGTGCCAGCCAAAGCCAAGCACCAGCAGGTTGAGCACGCCGAAATCCACCACTGCACCGATCAAGCCGACGGCGGCGAATTTTAGAAAACGGTTCAGCTCACCTTGATTGCTCAGGACGAGCGAAGCAAGTCTAGACAACCCAACCTCCGAATCCATCCCGAATGACAAAGGGTCATTTGCCGTTCGTCATCTTGAAACTTGTCATCGCCGCGACGATACCCAAGCCAATCCCTACTTGCACGTGCATCCCGTGAACGAACAAGTTGTCGAAACCGTTGTGGACGGACAAGGCGACGAGCATACCGAGTAGCCCCGCCGCGATGCTGCGATGCCAGCCGCGCGTGACGCGGACGGCGCGCCAACCCTGCCAAAACGCGGCTGCCCACAAGATCAAATACGCGACCAATCCGACGATGCCGGCTTCCGCCGCGATATTGAGATAGTAATTGTGCGCGTGACCCAGCGGATTGCTCCAGCCCGGCAGCGCGTACGCCGGATACGCCACCGCGTAATTGCCAATGCCGATGCCGAGCAGCGGATGCGCCGCAAACATCATCGCCGCCGATTCCCAATGCGCCATCCGTTCGACAATCGCGTAATTGGTATCGTTCACCTTGACGCCGCGCACATCGAACACGCCAAAGTAATCGGCGACGCCGCTGAAACGCTCGGCAACCACCGATGGGATGATATTGATACTGCTGAGCAGAACGACAATCGCCAGCGCGAACGCGGCAATGACCGATAACACCAACGCGCGCCGGCTCTGCACGACCGTCGTGATGACCAGCGCCGCGCCGACGCCCAGCCACGCGCCGCGCGACCAGGACATGAAGAGCGCGGCGAGTAGCGCGACAAGTGAAAGCGCGGCTAACACCACAAGTGGGTAATGGGTAGTGGAAAGTGAAAAGTTCTTTCTATTCACTAACCACTGACCACTAATCACTGCAAGCGCGACCGGCGCGATCAAGCCAAGGTACCCCGCGTACGGATTCGGCTGCTCGAAAGTGCCGAACGCGCGCATGAATCGATCAAAGAGGATAAAGCCGGCAGGACCCACCTGAAAC
>DAIDTM010000551.1 GCA_027457205.1 Anaerolineae bacterium
TCCTTGGCGCCTTCGATCGCGTCATTCCCGACCCGCGTTTTTTCCCGAATCGTTTTTCCGCCCTCTGCGATCAGCGCGATGGCTTGCGCGCCGCCAAAGAGACCCACGACGAGACAAACGAGCGGAACGCCATCGAAGAGGAAGAGCTGTCCGTAAGTGAAACGCAGCACGCCGGTCTGCGGATCCATACCAACGAAAGCCATCATCAGCCCTAGCCCGCCGACAATCAATCCCTTGAGAAGCGAGTTGCCGCTGACCAGCGCGATGAATGTGATGCCCAGAATCGCCAGCATGAAAAACTCGGACGGCGAGAACAAGAGAATAAAGGGGCGGACGATGGGAATCAACAGCCCCATCCCCAGCGCTCCGATGAGTCCGCCGACGACGGAAGCCGTCACGTGCGCGCCGATCGCGCGCCCGGCTTTACCCTGCTGCGCCAGAGGATAACCATCCAGACAACTGGCGGCAGAAGGTCCGGTACCGGGCGTATTGAAGAGGATCGCCGGGACCGCGCCGCCGGTCTGGACGACCGCGTGCATTCCCATCAGAAGCGAAAACCCGGCAATCGGATTCATCCCGTAGGTGAATGGGATAATGAGCGCCAAGCCCACGTTGCCCCCCAAGCCGGGCGTCGCTCCCGAGAGCAAGCCGATGGGGACGGCGATCAGGAGCAATCCGAACGCGGGAAAGGACAAGACCTGCACAAGCCCACTCACCATAGCTTCGATCATTTTGCTTCCTCCGAAAGGGTAGAACAAGATTTTCGGGCTCGTTCTACCCTTTCGCCGAATCACTTGCCCTTGAGCGCAGGTCCCAAAATGCTTTTGAGTATGGTGAGATCAGACGGCGATTGGTTGAGCGCGCTCTTGACGAGATTTCCAACATCATCGCCGAAAGCAGGATCGATCGGAATCTTTTCCTTCTTCGCGGCGGCGAGGAAATCTGGGTCTGCGGTCGCTTTCTGGAATGCCTGGATCAGCGCCTGTCTCCGCGCGTCCGGCACCCCAGGCGGCGCGGCAACCAACCGTCCCAAGCTGGCATCGGTGAGAATAAGATCGGCAATGGCTTTCTTGTCCGGTGCAACGATGTCGCTCAACAGCGGCACATTGGGCAGAGTCGGATCCTTTTTCATTCCGATCTGCAACAGGATACGTCCGTCGCCGGAACTGACGAACGGCGCGAGACTGCTGTAACTGCCCATTTCGCCTTGCACTTCGCCACGCAAGATCGCCAAGTCGCTCTCATTGCCGGAGTATCCTGAAATCATTTTGACTTTCAAGCCGGTCGCTTGCTGCAAGAGCAGGGCGTCGATGTTGGACGCGCTGGAGACGCCCGCGGAGGAGAGCACGATCGGAGTGGTTTGGGACGCTTTCAACGCATCGTCAAAGGTCTGGAAGGGCGTCTTGGTGCTCACCAACAGGGCGCGGTTATCGCTGGATAACTTGGCGATCCAGGTGAACTTGGTGAGATCGAACTGGATGCCCGGCGCGCCGACGATCTGGCTGTAGATCAGCGCGGTGTTGAAGGTCGCGATCGTCAGCCCATCGGGCTTGGCGGCGTAATCCTCGTTCGCGCCGATGATGTGCCCTGCGCCCGGCACGTTCTTGACGATGACGGTGCTGCCGGGGAGGTACTTTTGCACGTACGGCGCGATCGTGCGGGCATAGGTGTCATAGCCGCCGCCGGTTGAAGTCGCCACGATGTACGTCACCGTCTTGCCATTGAAAAACGCGAGGTCGGGCTGGACTGCGGCCGCCGTCGTCGGCGCAGCAGTCGCAGCGGTCGTGGGCGCAGCAACCGCCGCGGTGGTTGGCGCAGGCGCTTGCGTTGCCGCCGGCGGCGCTTGGGTAGGCGGCACCGGCGTCGCCGCTGGCGCGCAGCCGCCCAGCAAGAGCGCAATCAACGCCACACCCAACAAAATGTACCTGTGCGGATGGTCTTGCATTTTTTCTCCTCACTTCAAATAACCAGTGTGGTCACGCGCACACCAGTCAACCATTTCGTAAATCCACGCACCTAACCGCTTCCGTTACCCTCCTTTCAACAATCACTTGCGCGTTCTCGCCGCGCGCGCGGACGCGCTTTTCCCGCGCGTTTTGGCGCGATCCACCCGCGCATCGCCGGTGCGCTCCTTCGCGGTATAGTAATCCCAGGTCTTGCGGATGACTTCGGGGCGCCACAGATCGTTTTTCACACGCGCGATCTCGTCCGGCGAGAACGCGTGGACGACGTTCCCCAACTGCCGCGCGGTCAATTGCTTTTTCGCGTTCTCTTCCAGCCAGATGCACGCATTGAAACATTCGACGACGCCTTCGCCGACGACGACCGCGCCATGCCCGCGCATCAACGCCGCGCGACGCGCGCCGAGCACTTCCGCCAGTTCGTCGCCAAGCGCGTCGGTGCGAACCAGATCCGGTTTGTCGAACACCGGCACGCCATCGCCGAACAAACAGCCGAGCGTAAACACCGGCACGATCGGCGTCTCGGCGATGCTGAACGCGGTGGCGATCGCGGGATGGATATGCGCGACGCTGACGACATCGGGACGCAGCCGGTAAATCGCGGTGTGAATCGGCGTCTCGCTTGGCGGATCCAACTTGCCATCGACCAACGCGCCGCGCAGATCGGTCGTCACGATGTCGCCGCCGGTCACGCTGGTGCGGCTGACGCTGCGTGGATTGATGAGAATCTTGTTCGGATCGCCCGGCGTTCGCACGCTCAGGTGCCCGTTAAAGTCCATCAGCCCTTCAGCAGTCAACAGGCGAATCGCAGTAGCCAAATCTGCTTTCAACGAGTCAAGGTCTTGCACGCAAATCTCCCTACGCGATGGTAAGGTGGTTTGGTGGTTAGGTTGTTTGGTGGTGCGGCGTATCCATCAACCAATAACCCAACTACCCAACCACCTAACTATCTAACAACCTACTTTGCTTTCACGCGCTGCGTTGCCAATTTCTCGCCGGTCTCATAGTACCGTCCCTGCACCGCGAGATTCGCTTCTTCGTCCAGCTCGTCGTCCCACTGCCCCAGCGAATAGCCGTACCACGGCATCTCCGGTTTCAGTTTCGGCAAGCCCAGTTCTTCCCACAACTCGCGCGCGTGCTCCATATACTCGCGCTTGGGCAGCGAGATCGGCGGGAACGGTTCCTTCTGAATCGCGTTGCACAACATTCCAGAATCATCCGCCGGCAGATGGTACGACACCACGTCGGTGCCTTCCTCACGGTCTTTGTAGTGGAACGGCGGCGCGTGCCCTTTTTCCATCCCTAGCACGATCTGTACGTCGCGGTGCGGCTTCATCCGATAACACATCGCCCAGAACACCGCGGCTTCGTTTGCCGGGTCGATGTCTTCGTCCACCGCGACGACGATCTTGCCGACGCCGGGGTGGAACGATGCTGCCGCGTGCAGCGCGCGCCACACCTCCGCCTCGCTCGGTCGCCGCATCTGGATGATGATGAGCTTACGCAGATTCGTCAGCGGCTCGTGCATCTCGACGCGCAGCACGCTCTTGATGCGGCACTCGTCGCGCAGGTGGCGCAGGAACATCAACTCGTAGCCGGTCTTTTTGATGACGGACGATTCGCTCGGCGTCACCTGGCTGATCCACGAGACATAGACCGCGTCCCGGCGATGCGTGATCGCGGTAACGTCCATAAACGGATTGAGTTGGCGCGGGTGCATATATCCATGCGATTCGCCGAACGGTCCTTCGGGTTCGATGAACTCGGTGCTGATGTACCCTTCGATGACGATTTCCGCCTCCGCCGGCACGACCAGATCGACCGTTTTGCACTTGACGACGCGAATCGGTTCGCCGACCAAGCCGCCGGCGACCGCGAGTTCGTCCATTCCGTACGGCACTTTTTGCACTGCGGCGTACGAGACCGCCGGTGGCGCGCCAATCACGAGCGCGGCGGGCAACGCCTTGCCTTGCGCCTGCATCTTTTTCCAGTGGATGTAAATATCCTGACCCAAGCCGGACGGAAAGACGCCAACGCGCGCGCGCGTCTTGAGCTGCCCGCGATAGTTGCCGACGTTCTGGACGCCGGTCTCCGGGTCTTTACTGATCCAGTGCGAGCAGGTGGTGTACGGCGCGTTGTCGAAACCGGGCGTCGAGATTGGCACCGGAAATTCGTCCATTCCAAAACCATCCTGCTTCAACTCATCGCCGGTGTGCACCTCTTCCTGACACGCCGCGCGCTCGACACACACCGGCGGGATCGGCTGCGCGAGTGCGCGGTCCCACTTGGCTTCCACCTGCTCGATGGTTTCGCAGCCCATTCCCAAATAGTAAATTTCTTTCGTGCCGGCGAGCGTGCCGACGACGACGGGCATCTTGTACTGACGACCACGCGCGTCGGTGACATTCTCGAACAACCACGCCTTGCGTTCCTCTTCGGGAATACCGCCGCGATACTGCCAGCGCACCAGCGGATGCATCTCGGTGTCTTTGTTGATCGGCTGCGTGACGCGCCGCAAGAGTCCGCGCGCCTCGAGCGTCTTCAAGTGTTCGTGCAAGTCGGAGTAAGCCATGTGTTCCTCTGCAAATTTCGTATTACGGACTGCGTGCTACGTACGGTTCATTTCGTCAGCGCCGTGCCGCCCGCGCCGGAAACCGGCACGAACGCGTCTTTGGCGGCGTCCCACTGCACGACGTAGGCGTCGTTCACGCCCAGACCGCGATGATCGGTCGGGCTAAGATTGTACGTGCCATCCACGCCTTCCAAGCCCTTGATCTGATCGATGGCATCCCGCAGTTGGGTCGCATCGGCGTTCAACCCGGTTTTCTTCAATGCCGCGACGACGATTGCCGCCGCGTCCCACGCCGGCGTCTGTCCAAAGTCCGGCTTGACGTTGATCGCTTGGAATACTTGATTGAACGCCGTGACCGCATCCTTCGCTGGTCCCGCCGGCATCACATCCGCCGCCGCAAAACGCGGCGAGCCGACGTACAACTGCGCGGGCAGAAAATCCTTGTACGCGTGCATCTGCGCGAACGTCTCATTACCATCCGTCGTCACGACCGGGATGCTCAAGCCGCCCTGGGTAATGCCCTTGAACGCAGTGGTCGCGGGCGTGCCGGTCTCCCACATGATCAACGCCTGCGCGCCGGAATCCTTGATCTTGGTCACCTGGGCAGCCACGCTGCTCGCAGTGGGATCGAATTGTTCTTGGTCGACCAGCGTCACGCTGCTATTCGCCGGCAACGCGACGGCGTTCTGGATGCCTTTCATTCCATCCTGACCGCTCGCATCGGTGGAAGTGAGCGAGGCGATCTTGGTCCAGCCCTTCTCACGATAGAACTGGATGATGGCTTGAATCAGACTGTACGTGTCCGGCGACGTAGAATAGACGTAACTATTCGGCGGGGGCTTAACACCCGGCGTGGTCGTGTAGATCACCGGTCCATTTTTCGCGAGCGCGGCAACGGCGAGCGCGGGACCTGTGATCGCCGGTCCGATAATCACCGGCACTTTTTTCGCGATCAAATCCGTTGCCAGTTGCACGGCGACTTTGGGATCGGTCTGATCGTCCTGAATGGCGAAATGCACCGGCGTACCATTGATGCCGCCGTGCGCGTTCACGTAACTTTCGTAGACCTGCAGACTCTGCTGCTCTTCCTTGCCCAGGAACGCGCCTTGGCCGGTGAGCGGCATCAACGCGTTGATCGTGTATGGCGCGGCGGCAGACGTCGTCGCCGCCGGCGCGGCGGGCGCAGCGGTTGCTGGCGGCGCGGTCGGTGCGGTTGGCGCGGCGCATCCTGCCAAGACGAACAGGGCGACGGAAATTATTTCGATCCATCGCGTGCGTATCGCGGTTAAATCGTTTAGCATGATTCCTCCTTTTCTCATTATTTTACAATCCCTGCAAAACCACGCGCAGGTTCTCGGTCAATTCGCGCCGTGTCTGACTATTCGCGTGTTCTTCCCGCGCGTTGCCAATGCCGAGGTAGCGGCGCGCCACCTCTTCGTTGCGCAAGAGCTGCTGCCCCGCGCCTCCCAGCGCGATCGCGCCGCTTTCCATCACATAGCCGTAATCGGCGATTTGCAGCGCCAACGCCGCGTTTTGTTCCACCAGCAAAACGCCGATGCCCTGTCGCTTTAGATTCTGAATCACCGCAAAGATCACCTCGATGATCTGCGGTCCCAGGCCCAGCGACGGCGCGTCCAGTAGCAAGAGCCGCGGGCGCGTCATCAAGCCGCGCGCGATCGCCAACATCTGTTGCTGCCCGCCGGAAAGTGCGCCGGCTTGATCGTTCAGCCGCGGCTGGAGATCGGGAAAGAGCGCAAGGACTTGGGCTTGTTGCCGATCCCATTCATCGCGTGGGGTACGCCGCGCGTGAATGTAGCCGCCGAGGCGCAAGTTGTTCGCGACCGATTGCGTCTCGAAAATCTGACGGCTCTCCGGCACATGGACGACGCCAAGCCGGACAATCTCCGGCGCGGACAAGCGCGCGATGTTGCGCCCGTTCCAGAAAATCTTGCCGCGCGTAGGCGCAACCAAACCAGAGATCGCTTTGAGCGTGGTGGACTTGCCCGCGCCGTTCGCGCCGATCAGGGCAACGATCGTCCCCGGTTCGACCTTGAGATTGACCCCGTGCAACACCGGCACCGCGCCGTAGCCGGCGTGTACTCCGCGCACTTCCAGCATCACACCTGCTTTCTCTGTCCCAGGTACGCTTAGATCACTTGCGGATTCTGCTGCACATCGTTCGGCGCGCCTTGCGCGATCAACCGCCCGCGATCGATCACCAGCACCTGGTCGGCGATATTCATCACCAGGGACATATTGTGATCGACGACGACGAGCGTTACGCCGGCGTCGCGAATGCCGGTGAGAAGGTTGCCGAGATTGGCGGTCTCCGTATCGTTC
>DAIDTM010000552.1 GCA_027457205.1 Anaerolineae bacterium
GGCTATGCGCCGCCGGACGAGTTGCCGCTGTGGTACCGCGCGGCGGACGTATTCGCCTATCCTTCACGGTACGAAGGGTTCGGGCTGCCGCCGCTGGAAGCGTTGGCGAGCGGCACGCCGGTCGTCGCGTCGAACGCGGCGTCGCTGCCCGAAGTCGTGGGCGACGCCGCGCTATTGGTTGCGCCGGACGACGAAGCCGCGCTGGCGGACGCGCTCGTGCGCGCGGCGACAGATGCCGCGTTGCGCGAGCAGATGATCGCGCGCGGGCTGGCGCAAGCCGCCAAATTTTCTTGGGCGCGCGCCGCGCGCGAGACCGCCGATATTTATCGCGCCGCGCTGGCGGAACACGGAGTGCGTCATGCGTCGGCGTAGCCGGGTCTGGGTGCTCGGACGGATCGTGATCGACGCGCTGGCGATCAACGCGGCGGTCTTTATCGCATGGTACGTTCGTTACCAACTCCAAGCCGACTTGCCGCTCGGCGAAGGATTCTATTACTTTCCATACCCGGCGTACATCCCGCTCGCGCTCGTCCTCACCGTTCTGACCATCGCCATTCTGCGGTTCGAAGGAATGTACGCCGTCGCGCGCGGACGTTCTTACCTGGACGAATTGTACACGATTCTCAACAGCACCACCACGGCGATTCTCCTCATCATGGCATTCACCTTCGTCATTCGTCCGCTGGTCTACTCGCGCGCGCTGTACGTCTACGCCGCGACGCTCATCGCGCTTTTGCTGGCGCTGGCGCGCGCGCTGCAACGGATGGCGTATGTCTATCTCCGCAAGCGCGGCGTCGGCGTCGACCGTGTGCTCATCGTCGGCGCGGGCGAGCTGGGACGCGCGCTGATGCGGAACATCGTCGCGCAGCCCGATCTGGCGTACCAAATCGTCGGGTTCGTGGACGACGACCCCGAACGCGGCAGCGCCGACATCGGGCGCTTCAAGGCGCTGGGTGGGACGACGCGACTGCCGAGTCTTCTGCGCGAGCTGCTCGTCGACGAAGTGATCGTCACGCTGCCGTGGACGGCGCGCGAGAAAATCATCGCGATCATCCAGCTCTGCCAGCGCTACGACGTAACCGCGAAGGTCGTGCCCGATCTGTTCCAATTTTCGCTGAGCCGCGTCGCGCTCGACGACGTGGGCGGCGTGCCGCTGATCGCCGTGCGCGAAGCGAAGATGAGCTTGGTCGATTCCGCCATCAAACGCGCGTTCGACCTCGTGATCGGCAGTATTCTGCTCGTGATCGCCGCGCCGATCATGGCAATCATTTCGATTCTGATTCGCTTCGACTCGTCGGGACCCATCATCTTTTCTCAGACCCGCATCGGCCGCGGCGGACGCGCGTTCGTCGTGCACAAATTCCGTTCGATGCGCGTCGGCGCGGAGGAGGAACTGCCGCAGCTGAATGGATTGAATGAAGCAAGCGGACCGCTCTTCAAAATCCGCAACGATCCGCGGCGCACGCGGCTGGGTCGCTTCATCCGCCGACCGAGTCTGGACGAATTGCCGCAGCTGTTCACCGTCTTGCGCGGCGAGATGAGTCTCGTTGGTCCGCGCGCGCCGCTGCCTTCCGAAGTCGAGCAGTATCAAGAGTGGCACAAGCGGCGATTGGAAGTAGCGCAAGGATTGACCGGGCTGTCGCAGGTCAGCGGACGCAGCAACCTCACCTTCGACGAGACGGTGATGCTCGACATTTACTATATCGAGAACTGGTCGCCGTGGCTCGATCTTTGGATATTGCTCAAAACGGTCCCGACGGTGCTGCTGGCAAGAGGCGCATACTGACAGTAATCAGTAAACAGTGATCAGTATTCAGTTCCCACCTGACTACTGGCGACTGTTTACGGAATACTGATCACTGAACATTGGGGTTGCGATGCGTGCCGTAGACATTATTGCGAAAAAGCGCGATGGACTCGCGCTGACGCGCGACGAAATCGATTTCTTCGTACAGGGTTTGACAAGCGGCGCGATCGCCGACTATCAGGTATCGGCGTGGGCGATGGCGGTGTATCTGCGCGGCATGAACGAAACGGAGACGACCGCGCTGACGCTCGCGATGGCGCACTCCGGGCAGGTGCTCGATCTGTCTGCCGTCGCGCCGCGCGTGCTGGACAAACATTCCAGCGGCGGCGTCGGCGACAAGACGACGCTCGTCGTCGCGCCGCTCGTCGCGTCGC
>DAIDTM010000553.1 GCA_027457205.1 Anaerolineae bacterium
AGATGTACCGGTACGTCATCCCCAGAATCAGGACGAACGCTTGCGGCACGCGCAAAACGCGCAGCGCCTTGAGCAGCGATGCCCAGCGCGTCGTCAGGACGAGCAGCACCGCAATCGAGACCGACGCGCCGACGCGTATCAGCAGGTATGCCGCCGTAATGACGCCCGGCAGGGTGATCGTCAGATAAAGGCGCGGCGACGCGAGATCGATTAGCGTTACGAGCGGCGTGCCCGGTGTGAACACGTTAAACAATGCCGGCAGCGCGACGACGCCGGTGAAGAACGGCATAAACACCAAGACGCGCTTCAAGTAGAAACTCATCGGCACACGCGACGCCGCGGCGACCGGCAGCGTCAGCGCGTACAGCGCCAGGATCACCAGCAAATTCTGCGACGCGCTGATAGCGATCAGCAGTGCAAGCGCACCGATGAGCTTGGCGCGCGGGTCGAGTGATTGCAGCCAGCCATCGCGCCGCGCGATTTCTTCGGCGAACAAGGTCTGTTCGAGCGCGCCGGTGATGTCGCCGAGCGTCTTTTCGAAAAAGCCGCGTGAGGATTTTGATTTCGCCATGGGTTCGTCATTTCTCCGCCGCGACGGTCTTACGATTGATCAGCCGCTGCCCCAGCCAGGCGAGCGCGAAGATGATGAGGAGCACGAGCGCGACGCCCAGCACGGCGGACAGTAGATACCCCGCCGTTGAATTATTCAGCGCGCCGAGGTTGTAACCGGATAGCGGCGCTCTCCACAGACCCGACCACTGGTCAAAGCCGGCGGGAATGTAGCCCAAGCCAAGTTGCTGCAATTGCTCGCGGCTCCATTCGCCCCACGCGGTGCCGGGCGCGAGCAGCCCAATCGGCGTCAAAACGACGAGCGTGACCAGTCCACCCCACACCCAACGGGGCAAGCCCCTGGCGGCGGCTTGAATTTTCGCGCCGCTTTATGCTTCAAGCAGTTGCGGGTTCGACCGCTGCAGCCAGGCGATCACCAGCCCGGTCGCGAACGCCTCGACCGGACCCGCGATGGTCAGGTGTCCGAGCAGCATCGCCGGGACTGCCAGGGACAAACCGTACGGAAAATAGAGCGCGTGCCCGGCGGCATCGTGGAACAAAATCGGCTGGCTGCCCAGTTCAATGCCGGCGAGCAGCGCGGCGGTATTGATGGCGAGGTAACCGGCGATCGCACCGGCAATGACGCGGCGGGATGACGTGACGGCGGCGTTGCCGCTGAGCACGCGGTAAATGAAATAGCCGACGAACGGCATCACGATCGCCATGTTGAACGCGTTTGCGCCAATTGCCAGGATGCCGCCGTCGCCAAAGAAGAACGCCTGGATGATGAGCGCGACAGAAACGGCAAGCGTTGCCGCCCACGGTCCCAAAACAATAGCGGCAAGGACGGAGCCAACGGCGTGCCCGGTGGTGCCGCCCGGCAGCGGGACGTTGAACATCATGATCACGAACGACAGCGCGGCGAACAGTGCGATCAGCGGTACTAATCGCCCGGTCAAAAGCGACTTGATTTTCTGTGTGGCGCGGTACCAGAACGGAGCGGCTGCCGCGTACATTACGGCAGCGGTAACTGGGCTGAGATAACCATCGGGGATGTGCATTGAAACCTCCGACTCAGTAGTGAGTTATCAG
>DAIDTM010000554.1 GCA_027457205.1 Anaerolineae bacterium
CTCGACGATGCTGCGCATCTGGAACGGAAATTTCTCGCCGAACCAATTCGGCGAGTCCCACACGAGCGACGCGCACGCGTGCCCACACTCGGCGACGACGACTTCTTGGACCTTGAGCGCTTTGGCTTCGTCGATGATGCGCTTGGCGATTTTCTTCGCGCGCGCGGTGTCACCCAGAAAGACGCCGTAGTTGGCAGCTTCGTAGATGCTCAGCGTCCAGTCTTCCTTTGCGGCGTGGAAAATCGCCGCGGGCGGCAGGATCGTGTGCGCGCCGGCGAGCGCGACGTAGAGCACCCGCGCGCCTTCGCGTTCGACCGTGATCCGCGCGTTCGGATCGCCGACCATCGCTTGCAGTTGTTTGTCCATCTCGCCGATCTGTTGGACGAAAAGGTCTCTGAACATTCCGGGGTCTTCACCCTTGGCAATGGCGGAATCGGCGAGCATTTCCAGAATCTCCGGCGCTTTGCCGGCGGCGGTTGCCATGGCGCGCACCGTACGCATCATCAGCGGCGTATCGACGCCCATCGGGCAGTTGAACGTGCAGCGGCGGCAGAGCGTGCATTCGCTGAACGCGATTTCCGCCAATCGTTCGAGCATCGCTTCGTCCAGGTCTCGCGCGTTCACCCACGCCGGGAAAAATCGTCCGAAGAAATCGTGCTTGCGGCGATAGACCTGGCGCAGTTGCTCCGCGCGATACGCCGGCACGTGCTCCACTTTCGGCTCGGCGACGTAGTAATGGCACGCTTCCGCGCAGATACCGCAGCGCGCGCAGACTTCGAGCGCGGCAGCCAGCGGACGATTGAGCTGCTTTTCCAGCACACCGAGCGCCGTGGTGACCGCGGTATTATCGCCCATGGTTCGCCTCCCCGCGCAGCGGCAGCGCGTGCGCCATCAGCCCGCGCACCACGCCGCGGCGTCCGATGTGAATGCCGAAGAACAGCCGTCCGAAGTAAAAGTAGATGCAGTGTTTGATCTTGCCGAGCGGCGCGTAGACCAGCATTGCCGCGCCGACGATCCACATCAACAGGAGGAACGTCGTCGAGAAGAGCGCGGGCGGCACGGTGACGAGGAAGAGCGTGACGAGCCAGACCGCCGCGTGATCGTCCGGCGTACTGATCGCCTTGAGATTGTGTTCGGTGAGGCGCATCACGCCGCCCGCGACGCCCATCAGCGCGCCGATCGCAATGATGGCGGCGAGCGGAACGCGAACCAATTCGGGAATCTGGCTAAACCACGGGCTAACGAGAAATGCCGCAAGTCCGGCAAAGATGCCGATGTGAAACGCGATACCGCGCAGATACGCGATCATATGAATGCGCGTGCTTTCCTTCGCCCAGGGCGCCATGCCCAGCGTGAGCGCATACACCACACCTATCGTCGGTGAATCTTTCGGCGTCGAGAGGTCTTTGCCAAACGGCAGGCGCTGCATTTGCGTCCAGCGCGAGGCAAAGACGCTGACCGAAAAGACCAGCGCCGCCAGAGCCAGCACGCCGATCAGCACGGTGCTCATTGGAAATCTCCTTACGTCGTTTTCCTCACGACAAAGTGGTACTCTTTTCCTTGCTGCTCGATGGACACGAGCTCGTTGCCGCTCGTCCGCGCCCACGCAGGAATATCTGCCATCACGCCGGGATCCGTCGCCACCCCTTCGATGATTTGACCCGCCGCCATCTTCTTCACCGCGAGTTGCAGCTTGACGACGGGCATTGGGCAGAGCAATCCTTTCAGGTCGAGATTGACATCAGGTTTGATCGGGTCAGACATTTTATCTACTCCTTTTCTAAATAAACAACGTCGCTTTGGAATGAACGGCTTCTTCGACGAACGCCGCCACGCCGACCGGCGGCGTGGTCGCCGGCAGCATCTTGTCCGCGCCGACTTCCAGCACGTCCATGCTCATCTGGCAAGGCATCATCTTGACGCCCAGTTCGATTGCCATGTCGCGCAACTCGGGCAGCGAGGCGACGTTCTTCTGCTTCATCATCGTCTTCATCATCCAGCGGCCCATCCCGCCAAAGTTAAAGCGCGAAGGTCCAATCGTGTCGATGCCGCCGCGATTCATCAATCCCAGCATCCGTCCGAACAAGCCCTTGCCCGTGAGCGAACTGTCCTTCTGAATCGCCTTCAGCCCCCAGAACGTGAAGAACATGGTCACGTCCATTCCGGAAGCCGCCGCGCCCGTCGCGATGATGAAGGCCGCCATGACCTTGTCCATGTCGCCGCTAAAGACGACCATCGAGAGTTTGTTGTCCTTTTCCATTTTCCCATCTCCTTTGATCTAGGGGTTTTGATTGCCGCCGTATAAATTAACTAATGGCTTCCGCCAACGCGCTGCGCTTGGACAAATGATCGCCCAGGACTTCGCGCAGCAAATCGAGCGCTTTGATGATGCGCTTGTCCGCCAGCGCGTAGTAAATGTTTGCGCCGTCGCGTTCCGCCGTCACCATGCCGCGCTCGCGCAAGATTTTGAGGTGGCGCGATAGCGTGGGCTGCGGCGTTTCCAACGCCGCGGCGAGTTCGTTCACACTCTGCGGCTTGTCCGCCAGCGAATAGAGGATGGCAATGCGTTTGGGATCTGACAAGCCGCCGCAAATCTCGGCGTGAAGTTGATTGATCTGCCGCAGCAATTCCTTGTCCATTGACCGCTCCTTCTTACGACAGATATTCGCACATGGGAATATCTGTATTACCATAATCGAGTATATCCGAATTGGGTCATTGTTCCATATCTCACAAGTCAAATTTTGGTCAAAAGTGCCGCGGCAGTCCCAAAAGAAAACGCCCGGCTTTCGAGCGAGCCGAGCGTGCCTTTCCGCGTTGATCTACGCGTCGTAGGATAGGGCAACGCGTGCTGGTCTAATGCCCCTGTCCGTATTCTTCCAGATACCGCCGGTGCGCCCGCGCCACTTCGTCCGCCGGGATTTCGTCCGGCGCGCCGAGTTGCAGCGCGTAGAAAACGGTGCGCGCCACGTCTTCGACCATCACTGCCGCTTTCACCGCCGCTTTCGGCGTCTTGCCGATCGTGAACACGCCGTGATTCTTCAGCAAAATCGCCGGGCTGTCGCCGATCGCGCGCACGACCTCGCGCCCGATCTCGTCGCCGCCAATCTTGGCGTAGCCGCCGCACGGAATCGCTCCGCCGAATTCGTCGCAGATTGCCGTCAGGTACGGCGGAATCGGCTTGCCGACCGCGGCAAACGCGGTGGCAAACGTCGAGTGCGTGTGCGTCACGCCGTTCACATCGGAACGCTGACGGTAGATGTAGAGATGCGCGTGCACGTCGGACGACGGCTTGAGCTTGCCTTCAACCACTTGACCGTCGAGGTTCATGACGACCATCTTTTCCGGCGTCAACGCCTCGTACCGAATCCCGCTCGGTTTAATGACGACCAGTCCGGTCGCCGGATCGCGTCCGCTGACGTTGCCGCTGGTCCAAGCGACCAGATTGTTCTTAGGTAGTTCCAGGTGCAATTTCCAAACGGTGCGTCGTAATTCTTCCAGCATCGAAACATTTTCTCCTTACGACGGCGTCCGCAGCGCGCAGACGATTCCGTCGTCGAAAGCTTGGGCGATGCGTTCGCCTGGCGCCGCCGTCAGAAAATCGTCCTGCCAATCGCCTTCGAGCAAGCGGCGGATCAGGACGAGATTACCAGCGACGCGCTCGAACGCCCAGCCATGCTTCGCCGCGTCGGCTTGCGCCTTCGCTTCGACCGGCTGCGGGTCGCCCACGCCCATATCCACGAACGCGGCGCGGTTGTAATGCTTTTGCCACGCGCCCATCACGTCCATCAAATAATCGGCGTTGTCCTTGCCGTACTTGGCGACGAACTTGTCGTACTCGGCTTTCAGATCGAGACTCGGCGTCGCCGCGCCGAGCGCTAGCGCGCCCGGTCTGCCGCGTTCGATATAGTCCAGTGAGTACCAGTACGTGCCGGGATTGGCATCGAATTCCGTTTGGTAGCGTTCGCGGCTGCCGAGCAGCAGCGTGATGC
>DAIDTM010000555.1 GCA_027457205.1 Anaerolineae bacterium
CGTCAACACGCCGCAGAACGATTCGCCGGAATTGATTCAACCGGTGGCGCGTTGACGAGCCGACCCGCGTTATTCCACTGCGCGTATGGATGTACGCGGATCGCGCCGCTTGTTACGTGGCTCCGTTCACCCACTGACCCACCTACGAATACATTCCTCGCAGCGTCCGTCCCATCACAGTGACCGCCAACCGGCGCGAGAGCAATCGGCGCATCACGAATGCTGCTAAACGGTTGCTGCGCCCCGGAACAACGCTAGGATTACGTCCCAGCGCGGCGAGGGTTTCGGCGACAACGGAGCTGGGTGCCATGACGGACGTAAAATTTTTCGCGGGTGTGCTGGCGCGATAGTTCGGAGTATCCGTCGAACCAGCGCAACACGCCGTAACGTCCACTCCTTGCTCGCGCAGTTCGTCCCACAGCCCCTCCGCCAGTACCAGGTTGTACGCTTTCGTCGCCGCGTAATTGCTAATCAGCGGCGTGCCTTGCGTTGCGCTTAGCGAGGACATCAGAACGATGCCACCGCGCTGACGGGACGCCCTTCGCTGACCGAGGAGGTACGCCAACATCAGCGGCGTCCGACAGTTCGTGTCGATCTCGCGCAAGTGGGTCTCCAGCGGCTGCGCGAAAAATGGACCCACGGCTGAAAGCGCGGCGTCGTAGACGAGCATTCCAATCTCGATGTCGCGGGTTTGCGTCGCAATGAGCGACGCGGCATCGGCTTGCGCCAAATCGATGCTCAGCGTGCGGACCTGGATCGGATACTCTGTTTTCAATCGTTCTGCGAGCCGGTCTACCAAGTCGGCGCGCCGCGCGATTAACACCAGATTCAGCCCTTTAGCGGCGAGTTGGGTCGCATATTCCGCGCCCAGTCCTGCCGACGCGCCAGCCACGACAGCCCAGGGACCATACTTGTCGAAGAAAGAAACCGCCGTCGGTCTTGGCTTTATTTTTCCCACCGCTGCGCGAGACGCTTGCATGTTCGGTTCGGCGGCGCGCAAATCGGATTGCGTGATCGTCTGCGTGAACGGATGACTAGATCGCCACATTCGATAAATGATGTAGATTGGGAACAAGAGCCAGGGAAGATTGGCGAGCAAGACGACGGGCAGGTTGGGCGTCGCATGCGCGCCAAACATTTCTTCGCCGAGAATCACGGTGACATTCGTCAGCATGACCGAAGCGTAGATGATGCTCGGGATGCGAATCCATTCCTTACTTTTCAAGTAGGCGTAGATGGCGACGACGTAGAAGGGACCGAAGAACAGCGCGTCGATCCAGATGGTCACTTTCCACCACACGGGTCTAGCGATGAGTGCGGGATCGAACGTGTGACCCCACCAATGAATGGCGTCGACGGCGGTGGGAGGCGGCCAAATTGGATAGGTAAAGTGCGTCGGGTCCGGGATGATAAGCTGTTCGATGTCGACGACGTAGGTGATGAATAGAATGTTGATCAGAAAGAACGCGAGGATGGCAATGTCCCCGCGTCTTTGCGTCAACGGTATATCTTTCCTCTGCATAATCTGCTCCTATGAGATGGGTGCGTCTAACCCCACGATTGTTTGTTCGGAATGCGTCAATGCTTCGAATCGGAGAAATATTAGACAGAGCCAGCTTCTGTGTCAAGGGGTCATTGCGTGATTATTCACACATCTTGAGCAAACAGAGCAAGCCGAACCAAGACTCTATTTTTGAGTCCGCCCCTCGTTTGTGATATACTTGAATCGGACTCCGCGCATCGTTGAGGAGGCGTCATGATACCGAAACGAATGAACGAACTCTTGCACGACCTGCTGCCTGAGCATGTTTGGCAATCGCGCCGCAAAGAAGAAGCCGGTCTCGTCTTCATGGAATTCACGTCGCAAGACGTGGAATTGCTGCACCGCCTTGGAATCGAAGTCGACAACCTGGGTCCTCGGCTCGTCGTCTGTATGTGGGACGAACAGAGCGCGCGCGAGATCGGCGGCTATCTCATCGTCGATAATGTCGCGATGGGCTTGCCTTCGATGGGCGGCATTCG
The DNA here is from genome assembly GCA_027457205.1 of Anaerolineae bacterium. Taxonomy (GTDB): domain Bacteria; phylum Chloroflexota; class Anaerolineae; order UBA4142; family UBA4142; genus DAIDTM01. The sequence continues at coordinate 2,023 of DAIDTM010000555.1, forward strand.
TCTTTCGCCGGACGTGACGCCCGCGCAAATTCACAACCTCGCGCGCGGGATGACGATGAAGAACGCGGCAGCCGATCTTCCATTCGGCGGCGGAAAATCTGGAGTTGTCGCGAGCACGAATCTATCGCCGGCGGAGCACGCCGAGGTCGTGCGTGGCTTCGCGCATCTCATCCGCCGTTACGTTCGCCTCTACAATCCCGGTCCGGATGTCGGCACGAACGATCAGGACATGAAGACGATCGCGATCGAGAACGGGCTGGACGCCGCGCTGTCCAAGCCAGTCGATATGGGCGGCAATCGAATCGATCAACTCGGTGCGGCAGCCGGCGGCGTCGTTATCGCGCTGGAGACGCTGCACAAAGAGGCGGAGCGACTGCGCGTCCTGCCGCAATTTCGGAATCTCGAAATCCCGGCGTGGGACAAGGTGACGCTGATCGT
>DAIDTM010000556.1 GCA_027457205.1 Anaerolineae bacterium
GTTGAATGCGCCCGTCTTTCTGCGGCGGCGTCGCGACGGCGATCTCGCGCACACCGGCGACTTGCGCCGGTATCGCCGCCATCAAGAGCGACGACGGCAGCGGCGCGGTGCCGCCAGGTACGTAGACACCGACGCGCGCGAGCGGAATGATGCGTTGACCCAGCGCGCCTTCTCCGTTCCAATCGAGCCACGATTTCGGTTTTTGTTTTTCGTGGAACGCGCGGACACGCGCCGCCGCAAATTCGATGGCGTCGCGCACCGCCGTCGGCGTCTCCGCATACGCCGCGTCGATTTCGTCTGCGCTCACCGCGACCGTTTGTAATTCAACGCCGTCAAGTTTACGCGTCCAATCAAGCAATGTCGCGTCGCCCCGCGCGCGGACATCCGCGATGATGCGCGCGACCGCCTGCTCCGGCGTCAGCGCCGCGCCAAATGTCTTGTGTAACCGCTCTGCCAGCGCAGGAGATATTTCCTTATCCAGCAGTCCGCGCTGGCGCAGGATTTTTTCACGTCCTGCCGCCGCACCGATGATGATTGGAATAGCCATCAAAACCCCGAATTGGACGCGGATGGACGCGGACTAACGCGTAAGGTTTTCTTTTATCCGCGTTCATCTGCGTTTGTCCGCGTCCCATCTATTTTCTCGATTAAACCACGAATCTCGTCCACGCGCAGCGTGTGCGCCGCGCGGTTGACGATGAACGCGGCTTGCGATTTGAAAATCTCGTCCAGTTCGACCAAGCCATTCTCGCGCAACGTGCGCCCCGTGTCCACCACATCGACAATCAAATCCGCCAGTCCAACCATCGGCGCAAGCTCCACCGAGCCGTAGACCTCGATGATTTCGGACGACAAACCGCGCGCGGTAAAGTACTGCCGCGTCACGCGCGGATATTTCGTCGCGACGCGTAAGCCAGCGAGCAGTCGCCATTCGGCGTTTTGATATTCCGGCTTGCCGGCGACGACGAGGCGGCAATGTCCATAGTCCAACACCAGCGGCTCGTACACGTTCACGCTGCCCTCACGCAGCGCATCCTGTCCAACAATACCGGCATCCGCCGCGCCATATTCAACGTAGATCGGCACATCCATCGGCTTGGCGATCAGAAACCGCGCGCCGTGCGCCGCATCGTCGATCACCAACTTGCGCGAGTCGCGCGCGCCGCGCAAATCGTAGCCCAACGACTCGAACAGCTTAATCGATGGATCGAGCAAGCGACCCTTCGCCAGCGCGATTTTCATCACTGCCGAATCTCCACGCGCCCGTCGCGCCACCAGATTTCGCGCGCGTCGCGAATCCGCGCGTACTCGCGCAGCGCAGCGTCGTCGCGATCCAAAATATCGACCTCGACGATTCGCCCGCGCGCCCGCGCTTTCTCGACACGCGGATCGTACTGCTGCGCGATCACATCCGGCGCGATGGTCACGCGCGCCTTGCGCGCCATCATCACGCGCTCGACGCCAATCGCAAAACCGACCGCCGGAATGCTGCGCCCAAAATGCGCGATGAGATTGTCGTACCGTCCGCCGCTGGCAACCGCGAAGCCGAGACCTTGCACAAATCCCTCGAATAAGACGCCGGTGTAATATTCCATCCCACGATTCTCGGCAAGGTCGAGCGTAACAAAATCTTGCAAGCCAAATTGTGCGAGCCGCGCGACAACATCGCGCAGGTGCTCGATTGCCGCGCGCGCCTCGTCGTTGACGCAGATCGCGCGATCGAGCGCGTCCACGCCGCCCCACAGCATCGGCAGTTGCGCGAGCGCGCGTTTGCGCGCTGAATCGAGCGTGATCGAATCGAGCCGCTGCGCGAGCGCGGGCGAATTCTTGCGGCGAATCGCCTCACGAAGCGCGAGATCGTCTGCCTCGCTGAGCGCGAGGTCGCGCGTTGTCGCTTGCAGGTACGCCGCGTTGCCGAGCGTAAATCGGAACTCATCGAGTCCCGCCGCGCGCAGCGCGGTCATTGCCAGCGCAATCGCCTCCGCGTCGGCGTCCGCCGTCTTCGCGCCGATCAGCTCGATGCCGGCTTGCGTGAACTCGCGACGCACGCCGGCTTGCGGCTCCTCGTAGCGAAACGCCGAGCCGACGTAGAAAAATCGGAGGGGCATCGCGCGGTCAAACAATTTCGTGCCGACGATGCGCGCGGTGGGAATCGTGAAATCGGCGCGCAGCGCAAGCGTCCGTCCATCGCGGTCGAAGAATCGGTACATCTCTTCGCGCAGCTGCGGACCGGCTTCCGCAGCGAGCGATTCATAGTACTCGAACATCGGCGGGATAATTTCGGAATAGCCCCAGCGCGCGAAGGTATCGGCGAGCGCGTGCTCGACCGCGCGTTTGCGCGCTGCGTCGTTGAAAAATAGATCGGCGACGCCGTGGGGCAGTTGTTGATCGAACAGATGAGAAATCATATAACTCCAGGAAACAAAAAAGACAAGCCGGGACGGACTTGTCTCTGGGGTGATTCGGTGCGAACGCCAAAATGGCGAATCGACTACCGATCCACCCCCAATACGTGGTGATGCTTGACGAACAATAGCGGTTTCAACATTCTGCGGCGATTATAAAGGAAATTCCCGGTGCTGTCAAATCGCGATTTGACAGCACGCGCCAACTGTGTTATATTCTCGACCAGTTCGGAGAAACGACAAATGACCATTGCGACATTCAGCCCTCGCCCGCGTCCGACGCCAGCCCATAGGTCTGGTGCATTTGTCGTTGCTCTCTGATGGCGCGGACAAGGTCACGCCAATTCTGAAATGCGACCCAGACCGTTAAAAGCGACGGTCTGGGTTTTTGTTTTTTATCAACGGGAGTCGCTATGATTCGGGTTGGAATTTTCGGCGTGACCGGATACACCGGCATCGAACTTGTCAAGATTTTGGCGTGGCATCCGCAAGCGCAGATCGCGTTTGCCACGTCCGACAGTTATGTCGGAAAAAAATTGAGCGATGCCTTCCCGTGCGCGTACGACATTCCGCTGATCGCGCACGACGCCGCGCCGCTCGACCAAATCGACGCGGCGTTCCTCGCGCTGCCGCACGGCGCGTCCACCGATTTCGCGAAACGCGCGCTG
>DAIDTM010000557.1 GCA_027457205.1 Anaerolineae bacterium
CCGAATGCCCTGCCGCACCAGCGTGTGATCGTCGGCGATCAGCACGCGGATCAACTCTGGTTTTTCTTCCATAGAACCTCTGCGCGCACAAGCGTGCCGCGTCCCGGCGTGGAGTCGATGGTCAGCGTCCCACCCAGCAGCGCGATGCGCTCGCGCATACTCGACAGTCCGACCCCGCGCAAGCCATCGCCGGGATGGAGATACTTGCCGGGAACGAAACCAATGCCGTCGTCCTCGATCCGCTCGACGACAAAGCCGGTCTCGTACAGATCGATGCGAACGTGCGCGTGGCGCGCGCGGGCGTGCTTGGCAATGTTGGAAATGGCTTCCTGCGCGACTCGGAAAAGCGTGATCTCGATCTCGGGCGGCAGCCGCTGTTCCAGTCCATGCGTCTCGACCTCCACCGACGTGCCGCTGGTCTCCAGACGCGCTTCGGCGTAGACGCGAATCGCCGGCGCAAGTCCCAAGTCGTCCAGCAGGCGCGGGCGCAAGTCTTGAATCCAGCGGCTCGTCTCGCCCAGAATATCGACGGTGAGCGTTTGCAATTGCTCCAGCAGCTGCCGCAGCGAACGCATTTCCGCAGGGACCGTTTGCAGCGCGGTTTGCAGCGTGACGCTCAGCGCGGTCAGCGACTGGGAGAAATCGTCGTGCAACTCGCGCGAGAGACGCCGGCGTTCCTCCTCTTGAGTTTCGATGACCTTATGCAACAATTGCGTGCGCGCGATTTCCTTCTCCTGAAGTTCGCGATACAACCTCGCGTTCTCCTGGTCGCGCATCTGCAAGCCATCCGCCATTTGATTGAAGGACGCCGACAATTGCCCGATCTCGTCGTCGTCGCCGAAGGGAAGACGCGCGGACAGATCGCCCTGACCAAAGCGGTGGAGGATCGGCACAAAGCGTTCCAGTTTGCCGAGCGCAAAACGGGTGAGCAGCAGGTTGATGGCGAGAACAATGGCGATGAGCACGCCCAGCCCTGCCAGCAGCGTATCGCGCAGCTCGGCGTTCAACTGCTGATTCGTCTCGGTGAGCGAAAAATCGGTGACGAGCGCGCCGAGGACCGGCTGCTGCGCGCTGTGGCAGGCGGAACATGCCGGCTGGTTGACGATCGGCTGGCAGTACCGCAAGACCGGCTCGCCCGCGGCGGTGGTATAGGTGACGCTGCTCGCCTGCGGATAGCCCGCGTCGATTCCCATCTGGCAGATGAGCGCGCGGCGGCTCAGCGTGACGCCCACGTCTGCCGGCTGCGCCGAAAAGCGCACCTCATTGTCGGCGTTGATGAGGAAAAGGGATGTGACGCCGGGCTGCTGCCCGACGTGATTGATGATGCTGCTCAAGTCGTTGAGGTTGCGCGTCAGCATCGCGTATTGAAGCGCGGCTTGGATCACACCGCTGGTGCGCGCGACCTGGGTTTGAACGTCGCTCACCAAAAGCTCGCGATGGCGTTCGTACTGGAAACCGGAAGAAATGCCCAGAATGAGGATGAGCGCACTCAATACAGCAAGGGTTATTTTGAATCGCAAACTGTGGGGAAAGGAAATCTTTTGCATCGGCTGCATTCCCGATCGTGGGCGGACGAGGCGATGTCAGGAACGTGCCGTAGTATAACCCGTTCGGGACAAAAAGCCAAGTGGCAGCAAAACGAAAACGCCTTCGTCGTCCAGAGATTCCACGACAATGAAGGCGTTTTCGATCACCCGGCGGGCTGTCCAAGCCCGCCTATGGCTGAGAGCAGGATTGCCTCTCACTCCACTTCGAATAAGCATTGCGCGCCGCCGCACGCCATGCACTCGGTCTCACGTACCTTGACCGGGCGCTTCCACGCTTCTTCCAGAAATCCGGCGAGGTATCCGGCGATGGGATGGCAGATCGGCTTTTTCTGTCCCGCTACGCTCGACGCGAGCGCGGAATGGGCGACCTTGAGCCGCAGTTTGCCATCCTGCCGCTCCAGCGTCGCGTTGCCCCAGTTGGATCGATTGAACGCGATAAGCGCGGCGTCGAACAACTCGTCACCGTCGTAGCTGAACTGCGCGCGCAGCAATTCCGCGCCGCGCGCGCCGCCTTTCTTGCCGGCGGTGTAAAGAATGCCGCCAACACCCAATCCAACGAACTTGAGCGCGGTCTCGTACAACACACCAATCGCGCCGCGGTCGACCAAGACCGATTCAGAGAGGATAAATTCTCTGACCTGCGATTCATCGACCATTCTCTACAACATTCCATCTGCCGTGATGATCGCTTCCGCGATTTCGCCCAGCTTCTTATTTTCGTTCTGGCTGCGCCGCTGCATCCGGCGGAATGCTTCCTCTTCGGTCAGGTTCAATCGGCGCATCAAGATGCCTTTGGCGCGTTCGACCAGTTTGCGCGTCTCCAGCGCGTCGCGCAGATCATCCACCTCGTGATGGAGCGATTGGAACTCCTTAAAGCGCGAGACCGCCAAAGCAATCGCCGGCAGCAAGTCCTGCTCCGAGACGGGCTTCATCAAGTAGGCGGCGACATTCGCGCTTGCCGCGCGCTCGGCAAGTTCTTTCTCGCTGAACGCGGTCAGCAGGATGATCGGAATGGGGCGCTCCTGCGTGATCGTCTGCGCGGCTTCGATGCCGTCCATCTCCGGCATCTTGATATCGAGAATGGCAAGGTCGGGTTTCAGTTCCCGCGCGAGACTCACCGCCTCCTTGCCATTCGCGGCTTCCGCCACCACCTTGTGCCCGATCGATTCCAGCTGTCCTTTCAAGCTCATCACGCGCAAACTTTCATCGTCCGCGATCAGTACGCGTAGTGCATCCATACTCGCTCATCCTCCGTTTCTCAATTGGCGCGGCGACCGAAATGCACCCACGCCGTCGTCCCATCGGCATCGTTGGTGATACCGATCTTCCCCCGCAAGTCTTTTTCCACCAGTGTCCGCGCGATCTGAAGACCCAGCCCACGCGACGTCGTCAGATCGAATACCGCCGGCAAGCCGGCGCCATTGTCCTGCACGCGCATCCACACGTCTTCGGCGTCGCCATCCAGCACAATATCGATGCGCCCTTCCGTACGATCGCGAAAACCGTGCTCGATCGCGTTGCTCACCAGTTCGTTCAACACCAGCGCGAACGCCGTCGCCTGCTTCGACGTGAGAAAGATACTGGGACCCTCCACGTCGATGCCGATCTGCTGATCCAAGCGGACCATGCTGCGCCGCGCCGTGTCGCTGACGAGCCGCGCCAATTCCGTGATGTCGGTCACGCCGACTTGCTCCACGGACAACATCTCGTGCGACGCGGCGATGCTCTTGATGCGCGTGATCGAATCGCGCAAACTCTCCTGCACTTCGGGGCGCGGATTGCGCGACATTTCCAGCGTCAGGAGGTCGGCGACCGTCTGCAAATTGTTTTTAATGCGATGGTGCATCTCTTGCATCATCGCGTTCAACGTGTCTGCTTTGCCTTCCGCGCGTTCGCGCTTGGCGATCTCGCGCGCGACCCAGTGCAGCGTAACCCACGTAAACGCCGGACCTAGCAAGCCGAAGATGATCAGTTCGGAAACGAAGAGGACCGGATGCACCTCATTTTCAAAGATCAAGTGCATCGTCACTTCGTAGAACATGATCGTCGCCAGAATCACGAGCGGGACGATTTGCTGCAGCGCAAAGACGCGCTGGGACAGCGATTGCTCCGGACGCGGCTCTGCGCCCGTCTTGGGCGCGCCCAGCGCGCGCAGTTCCTCCGATTCGGGCGGCACCTCGATTTTCGTCACCGGATGTTCGGCGACGTGAGCCGATCGGACGCTCATCACATCACTCTACGTTTCGTTCCACACCTGGGACAAAATACGTCTTCCGAGCTTAGCCCGTGACCGCACTGCGTGCAATACGCGGCTGCCGCACGCGCGCCGTTGGCGCGTTCCGCACGGCGGCGCGATCTGCCGCGCGACGCGGCGGCAGGCGCCAGTTCGCGCGAGCGCTGCTGATATAGGAAAAAGCCGATCACGGCGACCAGTCCCACGACCACCGCCGCGACGAGAAGGAAAACACTGGTCGCCGCATTCGACGCGGGCACGGTGGCGGGCGCGGGCGCAAGCGTTGCGATGGGTGCGGGCGACGTGGGTAACGCTGCGATGGACAATGCCGGGTCGGACTTGGTATACTTGACCTGCGCGGTTATCGTCTGCCCGGCGGCAATGTTCGCGTAATTGGCGGAGAAATACTTGAACCCATCGGCGTCGGTACGCGTGGTGGACATCGGAGGAGTGATCAAGAAATTCGTCGCTTTGAAGGGCTGCTGAATTTCGAGGATCGCCTGATCGATGGGCGCGTCTGCCTTGTAGGTATAGTCCATCGACTTGTCCGGCGCGCCGCGCAAAAGATTGTCGTAATATTCCACGTGGTACTGCGCGGTCTTGATCGAAAAGGTCACGCGCGTCCAGCCATCGTTCAGATTCGCGGGCTGCGACGACTGCTCGGGGGCGAACGTGCCGTCGGCGTTAGTATACGTCGTCACGCGCAGGTTCGCGCTCGACGGAATCAACACCGATACGGAACGCGGCAGGTTGGTCGCGTCCGCCAGCGTGCCGTCAAACATAACGAGCACCGTCGGTTGATCGTATTCAGGCCAAACGGAGATTTTGAGTTGTGAAACTTGATTTGGGCTTTGAGCGAACGCGTGCGGCGCTGCCGCCAGCGCAAACCCTAGCGCGAACAGCATCATCGCGCTCCACAGTACTCTTCGCCTTGTCATCGCGAATCCTCGTTCCAGATTTGTGCGCCCCACCGCGCACTGGTCCTGCCACGCGCATCATACCAGCCCCAAGTCCAAGTCGAGTCCAAGCGCGGTCAAAAAGTGGTCAGTCTCCACTCGCGCGCCCGCACGCGTTCTGACACGCCGCGCGTCAGCGCGAACGCGCGCTCCGCCGCATTGATCGAAATCGTGCCGAGACCGCAGGCAGGCGTGACGAGCGCGCGCTCGTACAACAAATCCCGGTCGATGCTTTTTTTGACGAGCAAGCCGATGGCGGCGTCCAACCGCGCGACGAGCGACTCTTCCGTCTCCGCCGCGACCTGCGCCTCGACCGTTGGCACGATGCCCCACGCCAGAGCGCCGCCGCGATTCAGAAACCGCTTGACGTGGTCTGCGAACAACGCGAGGTTCTCCGCATAGTTGTACGCGTCGAACGAAATCACGTCCACAGATGTCTCCAGCAAGAGCGACCAATCGGTGTTGCCGCAACAGTGTGTGCCCTTCAATCCGCTCAACGCGGAAAAGACCTCTTCCAGATCGCGCACCACCTCGTCGCGGTTCAGCGCGACAACCGACGCGCCGATCAGCGCGAGCGATGGCTCGTCGACGAAAATGATCGTAGGTAGGGGCGATTCGTGAATCGCCCCAATGTCAGCCAGAAATTTTTCCTGCCACTGCGCCTTGCGCGCCAGATGCTTGACCAGTACATCGCGCAGCGTGTCATCGTACAGCATCGGGCGCAAATTCTGATCGACCACCTTCAGCCCGAAACTGATGGGACCTGTCACCTGCCCCTTGATCCATTTCGCGGCGCGCAGCGCGGCGCGCTGGTCGTGCAGCGCGTACAGCCCTGCCGCATAGTCGCGACCGACCGCGAATAGACGCGGGTCATTTTCGAGATAACGCGCGTAGAACGCCTCCGCGCCGGCGAGCGTGTCGTCGTCAATCACCGCGCCCATCCACTCGTGCGGCAGATCGATTTTGACGCCGACCAGGTCTTCGCTGAACTGTGCGTACATATTTTCGCGGAAATCTCGCTGCGAAAGCTGGGGCCAGAATGGAATTGTTGGAAACGTGGACAGGATGAGACGGAGCGCGTCTTGCGGATCGGGATGCGGCAGACTGCCGATGCCAGTAGCGAGCGCGCGCGGAGCAAATTCAGCCATCACTCTTCCTCGTCGTGCCATGTTGCGACCATTCTAGCACCAACCTCCGCGAACGCCAAAATCGCGCTTGTGTCTCAAGTGAAAAAAGGAAACCCGACCTGTCCACAAGTCGGGTTTGCATTCTGCTACTTTTCTGTCACCGCCCGCAGCAACGCCTGACGGTCCACCAATCCGACCGGCTGATTCTTTTCGTCGATGGCGATCATCCACTTGCGCCCCGCGGCGAGCATTTGCTTCACCGCTTCCACCACCGGCAAATCCGGCGAAACCGCCAGCACTTCGGGCGACATCAACTCACGTGCGGTGATGGTACTGGCAGGCACCGCGCCGCCGCGCAGCGCATCGAGCACGCCGCGCCGCTGCTTGGGCTGAATGCGCGTTACAACATCCGCATCGCTGATCAAACCGATCGGCTGTCCTCGGTCTACCACGATCAGCCGGTGCGTATCGGCTTGAACAAATCGGTTGACCACGGTCGTCAGATCGGCGTCCGCCGGGACGATGGGGATTTCGGACACCATCACCTGGCGCACCGTCTGCGCCGCGCCTTCGGGAATGCGCCGGCTGGCGGCTTGCGCGCCGGCGACCTGGCGCAAGATGTCGACACGCGACAACACACCGACCAGTTTGCCTTCCGCGTCCACCACCGGCAAACGCTTCATTCCCGATTTCGCCATTCGCGCTGCTGCCACACCCAGCGGCTCTTTCGCCTGCGCGGTAACGACTGGCTGAGTCATCACATCGGCAACCTTGAGCGCAGACGATTCGAGCTGATGCAATTCTTCTTTCACCAACGGTTCGTCCAAATGTTGAGCGATGGACAATCGCTGGCGCAGCCCGGCGCGGTTCAGCAAGTCCTCATCGGTGAGAATGCCCACCACTTGGTTCGACGCGTTCACCACTGGCGCGGCTTTGATCAAATCGTTCAACATGCGCGCCCACGCCTGCGCGACAGGCATTTCGGGAGTGAGAGTGACGACCGCGCGCGTCATCACCTCCGATACGTGGCGGTCGGCAGGCAGAGGATTCAGATAGCGATGCGTGTACTTGACGACGCGCACGTCATCGAGCGTAACCAAGCCCTCGGTGACCATGGGAGTGACAAACTCCAGTGCCTGCGCGATCTTCTCCGCCGAGTCGATCACTTCGATCCGCAGCGGCAAATCTTCCGAAAGGCGCACGATCGCCGCGGTATGAATGCGCGAGTGCGCGCCGAATCCCGCAACTCCACGGACGACGGTAGCGCCTGCCAAACCGCGCGCCCGGAGCGTTTCCAGAATTGCCGCGTAGAGCGGCTTGCCGCGCCATTGATCTGCTTCGCCAATGTAGATTACCAATCGCTGCGTCTGTTGTTGAATCGTCAGGTCCGACATGTTCACCTCGCGTTCCTCGCTAAATCCATCGCCCCAGCATAATACCGCCGATGACAGCCGCTGCGCCAAGGATAGCACTGCCGAACAAATTGAGCAAGCCCGCGAACCACTGCCCGCTCAAGAGAAGGTTCACGCTTTCGTACGTATAGGTCGAAAAGGTCGTGTACCCGCCGAGGAAACCAATCGCGATGACGAGCCGCCAGCGCGGGTCTAGCAAAAAGCGTTCGGTGGCAATCGTCAAGAACAAGCCGAGCGCGAAACTGCCGGTGACGTTGATGATCAGTGTGCCGATGGGAAACGACGCGCCAAAACGTTGCGCCGCCCAATCGCCAAGCCAGTAGCGTGCATTCGCGCCAAAGATGGCGCCGAGCGAGATGAATAGAAAGCTGTCCAAGTGTTGCTCCTCAAGATAAAATAAGTGATAGACTCGACCATCAAGACCTATCCTCATCGCGCGCGACGGCTTCCAAGCGGAAAAGCAGGCGAATCAACTCTTGCAAGATGGGATCAAGCGTCTCTTTGAGCGCGGGATCAACGGTACCATACGCGCCTAACTTGCGCGGGCGGGAATCCTCCAGACTCTCCCACGAAAGCATCAATTTACCGACGATCGCGCGCGCGGCGTCCTGCTCCTCCTGAGGCAGATGGAATCGCACCGCCGCGCGGCGAATTTGCCCGCGCATGGCGCGGATCAACTTATCCATTTTCTCGCGCTGCTCCGGAGAAAAACGCGCGGTTCGACGATACAAGACGCCTTCCTCGTCTTCCACGATCACGCGCTCGATGTCGGACAGACGCTCTTCGAGCAGGCGCAGTGTCACGGCGACCGCGCGCGTTTGGTTCTCGTTTAGTCCCATGCCATTCCGATTCTCCAAAGAAAAAACCTCTACCAATGGCTTGCGCTAGTGGTAGAGGCTATCAGTCGTACGTCCGACGGTTGCGAAATATCGAAGCAGCCGGGCGAGCCTCATCGCCTCAAGTTGCTCGCGGCTATTCTAATACGAACGCGCTGGCAAGTCAAACACGGTTCCGCCAAAAAACTCGCCGGGAAAAAGAATGCCGCGAGATTGGACTGAGGTTGCACACGATTTTGACCCGTTTTTGACCGCCTTATGCTATTATAGCACGGGGAGATTAGGGACTCTCTCCAGTACACCATTTCATACGCGAAGAAGCCAAGAAGGAGGCAGCCAAAGATGGCAATCAAGATCAAGCATCCCGTCCCGAGCGATATTGAAATCGCTCAAGCCGCAAAACTCAAACCGATTCTCCAAGTCGCAGCAGAAATCGGGTTGAAAGAAAAAGAACTCGAACTGTTCGGTCCCTACAAAGCGAAAGTTCACCTCGAGGTGCGCGACCGCCTCAAGAAACGCAAGAATGGCAAGTACATCGACGTCACCGCGATCACACCCACTCCGCTCGGCGAAGGCAAGACCACAACCACCGTAGGTCTCTCTCAAGCGCTCGGCGCGCATTTGAAACAAAGCGTCTTTACCTGCATCCGCCAACCTTCGATGGGTCCAACCTTTGGCATCAAGGGCGGCGCCGCAGGCGGTGGATACTCCCAGATCGTTCCGATGGAAGATTTCAATCTCCATCTGACCGGCGACATTCACGCAGTCACCGCCGCGAACAATCTGCTCGCCGCGGCGATTGACGCCCGTATACTGCACGAACGCGCGATCACGGACGATGAAAAACTCGCGACCGCGCTTTGCCCCGATGGTACCTTCGCTCCCTCGATACAGAAACGCGCC
>DAIDTM010000558.1 GCA_027457205.1 Anaerolineae bacterium
CTGGGCGACAGCGCCGATTCGCCATCGGCGACGGCGTGGACGGCGCGGACAAGTTCATCGGAACTGGAAGTCTTTAAGAGATACCCGCTCGCGCCGGCTTTCAGCGCGACGAAAACATACGGGTCGTCGTCGTAAGCGGTCAGGATCAGCACGCGCGTGTTGGGGAACTTGGCTTTGACGCGGCGCGTAGCGTCCAGCCCGTTCACGCGCGGCATCTGAATATCAAACACCGCAACGTCCGGCTGCTCGCGCTCGATGAGCGTGATGGCTTCTTCGCCGTCGCTCGCTTCTGCGACGACACGGATAGCAGTATCTTCTTCCAGAAACTCACGGATGCCTTTGCGAACGACCGCGTGATCGTCGGCAAGGACGACGCGAATTCTTTTTTGCGAATCCATATCTGTTTACACCTGTTTCCGTATCATATCACGGTCGCCGCCAGCGCGCAAACGCGAATTCGCTGGTGATCAGGACGCGTGCCAAGCCGCCCTGCGGCGGCTCGCTTTGCGTCAGTCGGCGGAGGCTGACTCGGTGCTGTAGCTGCTGCGACTTGAGTCGCCAGCCGACTTGGCACGCGCCCTGCACCCGCCTCGGCAAATCGCTTGCAGTCTCTGCGATTTGATGCTATACTAACCACCAGTGCTGGTTCAAAAATCTGTATTTTCCGATATAATAAAGTCTCTTTTAGAAAGAGGGCTGGCGCACGACGCCAAGTCAGGGCTCTAGTTCTGCAGTCACTGGCGCCAATGGTTACTTATCCCGATGGCAGAATCGACCATACTCGCCAAAGCGGTGGCGGTTCAAACACAGGAAGAAGAACGCTACCGGCTCGCCCGCTCGTTGCAGGAGGGACCGGGACAACTCCTGGCGAACGCCGCGCTGGAAATCGAAACGTGTCTGCGCCTGATGAACGATCAACCGGACGCGGCGCGCGACGGTCTGACCGCGCTGCTCGGCGAATTGCGCCGCGGGCTGTCGAGCGTGCGCGACCTCGTCGCGGAACTCGCGCCACCGCTGCTCGCCGAGTTTGGTCTATCCGCCAGTCTGCAAAAATATGCGGAAGAATTTTCGCGACGGACCGGCATTCAAGTCGTCTTGCGCGGCTGGGATGCGCTGACCGAACGTCTTCCTTCGACGATGGAAACGGCGATCTTTCGCGTCGTGCAAGAAGCGCTCGACAACGTGCGCGAGCACGCGCGCGCGAGCGTCGTCCAGGTCGCGCTGGAACTGACGCCCGACCGATACACGGTGACCGTAGTGGATAACGGCAAAGGGTTCGACCCCTCACAGCCCGTCGTCCCCAACCGACGGCTGGGGCTGGTCTCGATGCGCGACCGCGCTGAATTGTTGGACGGCAATCTCCAGGTGTTCTCGGAACCGGGTCACGGCGTGCGCGTGGTGCTGACCGCGCCGCTGCGCCAGTCCTATGCGAGGTGAGATCATAATGAAGAAATCTCAGGCAAGCAGCAAGCCCCAGAAAAAAGCCGGCGAATCCGCGAAGAAGAGCGTCCAGCCCAAGATTCGCCTGATGATCGTCGACGATCACCCGCTTTTTCGCGCGGGGCTGCGCCGCGTGCTTGAACTGGAAGAAGACCTGGCGATCGAAGGCGAAGCCGCGGACGGTCCCGGCGCGCTCGAACTGGCGCGCAAGACCAAGCCCGACGTGATCTTGATGGACGTCAACCTGCCGAACCTCAACGGATTGCAGGCGACGCGCGAACTGACCACGTCCCGGAATGACATTGGAATCATTATCCTCACCGCCTACCACGACGACGAGCAAATGCTGCACGCAATGCGCTCCGGCGCGTCCGCCTATTTCCCCAAGGACGTCGATCCGCAAGAACTGATCCGCGCGATTCGCGAAGTCAGCAAGAGCAATTACGTCGTCAACGACGAAGTCCTCGCCAAGCCCCAGGTCGCGACCTGGCTGCTGAGTCAGTTCGAGCAGATGAGCGTCACCGATACGAACGGCTCCGAGTTCAAGTTCCAGCCCCTCTCGACGCGCGAAATGGAAATCTTGAAATTGATCACGCGCGGGCAGAGCAACAAGGAAATCGCGCAGATGCTGGGCATCAGCCGCCAGACCGTCAAGAACCATATGACGTCGATCCTGCGGAAACTCGCGGTGAACGATCGCACGCAGGCGGCGGTCTACGCGCTGCGCCGCGGCTGGATTCGATTGGAAGACGCGCGGTAAGAGGTTGATGCAATGCCAAGTACCATGCCCGATCTGAAAGAATTGGCGACCGAAGCCAAATCGGAACGCGAGCAGCTCGAGGGCGAAATCCGCGAGATCGACGTTCTCGTCAAGCAAAACTCCGGCGAAGTCGAGCGATTGCAGCAGCGCCAGGCGGACGCCGCCAACCGGCTCCGCCAAATCGAGGCGAACCTGGAAGCCTACCCGCGCGAGGAAATCAAGAACGCGTTCATGAGCGGGCAGGATGTTCAACTGCGCCTGTTCATGATGCGGAGCCAACTGGAACAATTACAAAACAAACAACGCCAATTGCAGCGGTACCGCAGTCAATTGGATCGGCTGACATATCTGACCGAACAACTCTCCGAAGCGTCCGGCTCCGTCCTCCTCGCCGGCGACACGAGCACGCAGTCGCTGGATCATCAATCGATGGTACAGACCATCGAAGCGCAAGAGTTAGAGCGACAGCACTTGGCGCGGCAGATGCACGATGGACCGGCGCAGTCGTTGACCAATCTGATCCTGCAAGCTGAAATCGTCGAGCGAATGTTTGACACCGATCCTGCCAAAGCGCGCGGCGAATTGGGCAACCTTAAGAACGCCGCGAACTCGACGTTTCAGCGCATCCGCGATTTCATTTTCGATCTGCGCCCGATGATGCTGGACGATTTGGGATTGATTCCAACGCTCAAGCGATACGCGCAAACCTTCGAAAGCAAAACACATCTCGCGACGCATCTGGCGACGTTGGGCGAAACCACGCTGCCGTCGTACATCGAAGTCACACTCTTTCGCGCGGTGCAGGAACTGTTGAACAACACGGCGCGTCACGCGCACGCCTCGCGCGTCCAGGTCACGCTCGATCTGCAGGACAATCCGGTGGTCGTCACGGTGGAAGACGACGGCAGTGGATTCGACGTTACGTCCGCCATCGCCGCGGCAAGACAGCGCAGCAGCTCCGGCTTGGTCAATCTGGAAAAGCGCGTCGAAATGCTGGGCGGCAAGATTCAGTTCCAGAGCGGCACGGGGCGCGGGACCAAAGTGCGCGTCGAGTTGCCCGCGTCCTGACGTACGACCACCGCGCCGCACGCGACCACTGTTTTTCGGGTACTATGCTCCTATTGCAGTTTGCCTTGTTTTCGAGTATAATGCGAACAGTCTTGAAAGAGTTACCGCGGGCGCTCAAAGGCGTCCGCAAAGAGAATATCCAAGCGAAAGGAGGTGAAAAACATCATGTATCTGCCTCGCGAAGAAGGTCAGGGTTTGGTAGAGTACGCTTTGATCCTCGTCTTGGTGGCTATCGTCGTCATCGCCATCCTGTTGCTGGTCGGGCCTCAGATCGCCAACATTTTCAGCAAAGTGACCAACGGTCTTTCGACGACCTAAGCGATCAACGATGCCAACCTTGCACGGACTGGGCCCTATCTATGATAGGGACCCACGCCAACATCTATCTGTTAGCAAGTTTTTTATTGTATGATAGTCACCAGAAGGGGTTAGAAGAGAATCCTCTGTAACCCCTTCTGTTCCGTTTTGCGGAAACGATCCAACAAAGTTGAGGCAAGATCGAAATGAAGAAAGGCAAGTCCATCGCACCGCGGACACCCGACCACCCGACCTTGAGCGGGCAGAGCATGGTTGAGGTCGCGGTCACACTGCCTTTTCTCATTCTCATCGTCATCGCGCTGATCGAAATGGGCATCGTGTTTGCCTCTTACATCTCGCTGGTCAACGCGACACGCGAGGGCGCAGTATTTGCCTCGATGTATCCGCAATTGAGCACTGCGCCAAACTACGGCACCAATTCTTATTATGGCACGGGCGGCGGCATCACCAATACGATAACCATTTCATCAGAATACACCACCCGTATTTCGAACGAGATTCTTTATGTATCGGGCGAACCACTTCGCGCGGGACAGTTAATTGACCAGGACATTTTGACGATGACTCCTCCGGTCGTCGATCCTACGTGCGGGATCAACCAAGGGTGTCCGATTACCGTTACCGTTTCGTATCAGGTTCACACTTTTACCAGCGACGTCTCTCTTCCGTACTTTGGTCGATTTGGTCTCCCCAACTATTACCTATTGAGCTACACAATGGGAATGCCGATTCGTTGATATGAGTATTCGCCGCATCTCCCTGACCGCCCCACGACAGGAAAAGGGGCAAAGTACCGTTGAATTCGCGTTTGTTTTCCCAGTCTTCCTTGGGGTCTTGATTGGGTTGGCTTCCTTTGCCTTGCTGTTTTATTCCTACCTGACGATGCAACTGGCTGTTCGGCAGGGTGCCAGCGCGCTCGTGCACGATCCAACTCATGAAACTGTCGCCGACATTCAAAACATCGTCATTTCTAACAGTTTTTCGCTGAACGCAAGCTCGCTCAACGTCGTGGTCGCGCCTTCAAATACAAGTCAGTGGGTCTCGGGCGCGCCGGTTTCCGTTTCTGCCAGTTATACTGTTCCTATCCCCACCGTCTCTATCCCGATGATTGGAAGCGGACGCGTGGTCCTGCTCGGTCCGATCCCAATCTCTGCAACTTCCGTCATGACCATCGAATGAACGGGAATTGCTTCAAGGAGGCATCTCGATGAAACACCTCGTCAAACGCGAAGAAGGGCAATCCATCCTGATCATTGCGGGCGGATTGGTCGTCTTGGTCGCCTTAATGGCGCTCGTCGTCGATGCTGGTAATGCCTATCAGCAGCGCCGCCAAATGCAAAACGCGGTGGATGCTGGCTCGCAAGCTGGCTCCATTGCTCTGGCGCAAGCCAAGCCCAACGGTGCCATCGTGGCTGCCATCCGCCAATACGTGAGCGCCAACGGCGTTGACCCTAACCAAGTCCAGGCGTACTACGTCGTTCAAGATGCCAATGGCAACGACATTCCCGTTACCACCAACACCATCGACGCTTACGGATTGAGCAATCCGGCTCCCACGACGCTGAATGTCAACGGCGTGAATCTGCCGGTCGTCGGCGTCCAGGTGCAGGGGGACAAAACTTTTAACACGTTCTTCGCCGGCGTGGTGGGCTTTAAGCAGATGACGGTTGACGGTGGGTCTTCCGCCTACGCCCAGTGCGGCGCGTGCAGCGCCAGCGGCTTGTTCCCCATTGCCCTCAATTCCCAATCCTTCATCGTGAATGGACAACCCGCGGTCTATACCGAGCAAAGCAGTCCCGACTATACCTATACCATTTTTGAAAACAAGCAAACCGGACCCGGCAACTTTGGCTACGTGTCTTGGAATAACGATCCCAGTGAGCCAACGCTCGTCAACAATATGAACAACCCACAGAACAGCGGTACCTGGCTGGTGGGTCAGTCGGTTCCCGGAGCGACGGGCACGATGGCGAGTAGCGGCGAACGCAGCGCACTCCAAAGTTACCTCAACAAGATTGTGACGATTCCCGTTTACGATACCACCGCGGGACAGGGCAACAACCTGACGTACCACATCGTCGGCTTTGCCAGTTTCCGCATCACCTGCTTCAAAGTCAACAGTCAGGTCTATGGAACGTGCCAAGGAGACACCGGCAAAAACGACAAGTTCATCCAGGCAAAACTCCAGCAGACGACAGATTCTGCCGCGAACGGTGGCTGCGCCAGTTTTGGAATCTGCACTGTCAAAGTTCGCCCGCCAATTGCCCCGCAGCGAGCATTAGTCGGGACAGTCAAACTCCTCGACTATACGCAGACAAATTCGACGCCCTCGTCCGTTCACATCCCGGTGGATGTAGTCAGCGTTCTGGACGTATCGTCCAGCATGTCGTGGGACTTTAACGGAAACAATCCCGGTTCAAATCAGAAAATTAACGCGGCAAAGACGGCGCTGACCAATTTCGATCAGAATATGCAGCCCACCAAAGGCGACCAGTTGGGATTGGTGAGTTTCCCAGCCCCACGGACTTATGGGAGCCAGTATCATACGCTTTGCCCCAATTCCAATATCAACCGGAACCCAAGTATTACCTATTACGAAACCGCCCAAGTGCAGGCGAATCTCTCTGGAAATGTCGCGGCGGTGAACAGTGCAATTAACGGGCTGAGCGTTCAATCAAACACGCCTACCGCGTCAGCAATTCAGATGGCGACCCAAATGCTGAACGGATCGTACCACAAGTCTGGAAACGTCAAGGTGATGATTCTGGCGACCGATGGACGCGCCAACGTTCTTGTGGCTAATGGCAAATACGACGGCGATAATGCAGACTTTCTCGCGTGCAACGATCCCGCCGTTCAGGATATGATCGATCAGGCAAACATCGCCAAGAACGCTAACAACCAGATCATCGTCTTCGTGATCGCCATCGGAAATGATGCGAACAGCACCGCGTTGAAAGCCGTCGCAACCCCCGACTCGGATCCGAGCAAACCCCACTATTTCGTGGCAACAGATCCGACCTCGATGGCAAACATCTATCAACAGATCGCCAATCGCGTCCAGAACATCGGAGGCGAGGGCTGCCAAATCATCCAGACCGAGGGGTTCGCGCCGGGCGCGAACCTGGTCGTCAAGAACACGACAACCGGCATTTCGTACAACGTCCAGACCACTTCGACCGGCGCGTTCAGCATTCCCAACGTGGACGCTGGCACGTTCGTTTTCCAATCCGGCACCGTCGTGGTGAATGGACTCACCTACAACATTTTCACCGATAGTTTGGGAGGTCCTCCCTCCACGTCAAGCCCCAGTATCACCGTTCCCGATGCCGATGGTACTTACACCAAAGACCTGTTCCTCGGTACCAGCCAGCCACCCACTTGTCATTAGCACTGACTCGACGAAACAGTAGGGGTAACCAAACCGGTTACCCCTACTGCTACTCTGTCAATTGGTAACTGCTCAGCTCGCCGCACGGTGATTCATCACCGTGCTACCCAGTTGCGCCCGATGAATCGGGCTAGGCGGATTGATCCGCCGTCACCGTGCAACCCGCCGATTGATCGGCGGGCGAACACGCCATCTGAAGCCACCTGAGCAGTCACCGTGCCTAACTGGCGGAGTTCTCTAACGCCGCGAGCTGCGCCCGAATCTCCCGGATGCGCTCCTCAAAGCGCTTTTGATCGTTGTCGAAGCGCGCATAGTATTTCTGCAATTCGCTCGCCCCGATGTGAACGCCGGTCTGCCCCAGCACCGCGCCGCGCATTTCTTCAACCTCTTCCAGATTCGCTTCGGCGGCTTTCAACTCACGTTCCAATTCCTCGCGCACCTTTGTGTCAGACATTCCACTTGCCTCCCGTAATGTGGTTTTGCCTGTTTAGATGCGCGAACGCCGCCCGCGGTTACATCGCTCAACAAATTCGCGGCAGCATCTCGCCCATCAGCACGTCCACCACGCGGGTGCTGCCAATCTGCGTTTTCATCAGCACGCGGTTCGCTGGCTCCGCTTTCACTTCGCCGATCACCACCGCCTCGCTGCCGTACCGCGTCGCGCGCATCACGCGCAACACCTTGTCGGCGTCCGCGCGCGCGACGACGGCGAGTAACTTACCCTCGTTCGCGACGTAGAGCGGATCGAAGCCGAGCATCTCGCACGCGGCGGCGACCGCCGGGCGCATCGGAATACTTGCCTCGTCGATCACAATCGCCGCGTGCGACTGACGCGCGATTTCGTTGAGCGTCGTCGCGACGCCGCCGCGCGTTGGATCGCGCAGCACGTGCACCTGATCGCTCGCGTCGAGCATCGGCGACCAGATGATTCAGCGGCGCGACATCGCTTTGCACGTCCGCCTCGAATCCCAACTCGCCGCGCGCACTGAGCACCGCAATGCCGTGATCGCCGATCGGACCGGACAGAATCACCACGTCGCCGGGCTTGGCGTTCGCGCCGCCGATTTCCATTCCAAGCGGCAGCGCGCCGCCGCCGGTCGTATTGATGTAAAGTCCATCCGCCGTGCCGCGCTGCACCACCTTCGTATCGCCCGCGACGATCTGCACGCCGGCTTCTTCCGCCGCCGCGCGCATCGATTCGACGACGCGCGTCAGCGTATCGAGCGGCAGACCTTCTTCGAGAATGAATCCCACCGACAGGTACAGCGGCGTCGCGCCCATCATCGCGACAGCGTTGACCGTGCCGCAAACCGCGAGTTTGCCAATATCGCCGCGGGGGAAGCAGAGCGGCGCGACGACGTGCGAATCGGTGCTGATCGCAAATCGCGTGCACGGGCTGGGCTGCACGACTCCGGCGTCGTCGCCGGCGCGCAGCGCGGGGTTATCGAACGATGGAAAAAATAATTTGGCGATGAGGTCGTGCGACATCTTGCCGCCGCTGCCGTGCCCCATCACAATTTGCTCATCGTGCGTGAGAGGCAACGGGCAGACGGGACCTTCCATCGTCACTTGAACGTTCGGCTCTGACATATCAAACCCTTTGCCGTAAAAGTCGAAGAAACAGCGATTTCTCTTTGCGTTCTCCGCGTCCTTTGCGGTTATATAACGATTCTTCAGCGCGCGGCACGATGGCTAGTTCATCCTGCATTGACGCGCTATCAACGCCGCTTTCAAATCCGCGAGACTTTTGATCGGCACACTGCACACGTTGTACCGCCAGCCCAAGTCCTTCTGATAATGTGCGTCGCTGTTGTAAACGCACGGAAGATTGAACCGGTCCGACAATTGCCATTGCAGTTGGTTGTCTGCCGGCTTGCCGCGTGCACATTCCATCGCGTCAAGCCCCGAGTGGTACAACTCGTCTTCGGTGTACTTCCAGCGAGGATCGTAAGGATGCGCCGCAATCGCCAGCCCGCCCTGCCGATGGATTTCCGCCACCCAAGCATTCAACGGCAGTTTGGGATCGATGCGCTGATGAATACCAATCGCCAGCAAGTGAAGCCGCGCCGTCAACTCTGCGCCGGGAAAGCACACCAGGCGCGTTTCCGCCGCGCACTTGATGAGCGACTCATTGTGGCAATCCCGTTCGGCAATACCAACATGGTCGGTGATCGCGATAAAATCGAAATGCAGGTCGATTGCCCGCTGCGCCATTTCGTCGTAAGTGTTCGCGCCATCCGAACAGACCGTGTGCATGTGCAGGTCGCCGCGCCACACGACTTGCGGCGTCGGCGTCACTACCGCCGCGCGGGTCGATGTTGCCGCGCCGGTCGGAGTGTCTGTGGGCGCGGCGAACACCGCGCGCACGCGTTGAAGCGTCGGCGCGACGACCGTGGTTGCCGGAGCGGTTTGCGTCGGAATGGGCATCGGCGCGCACGCAGCAATGAAAATCAGGACCACCAAGCCCACCGCGCAGAGTCTCATTGTCATTTTCCTGGTGTGACGAACTCCACGCGCCCGTACTTGTAGTACGCCGCGCACGCGCCTTCCGATGAAACCATCGTCGCGCCGAGCGGATGCTCCGGCGTGCACGGTCCGCCGAACGCGCTGCAATCGTGCGGCTTTTTCAGTCCTTGCAAAATCTGTCCCGCGATGCACAGCGGCGATTCTTCGGAGCGAATGTCGCCCACGTCAAATCGCTTTTCCGCGTTGAACGCAGCGAACTCGGGACGCAGACACCAGCCGCTCATCGGAATCGCGCCGATGCCGCGCCACTTGCGGTCGCACTCCATAAACACCGTGCCGATCATTTTCTGCGCGGGCTGGTTGCCGTCAAATGTCACCGCGCGCGGATACGCGTTCTCGACCTCGACGCGCCCGTCTTCCAGCGCGCGCACGGTCGTCAGAATCCCCTGCGCGATGTCGAGCGGCTCGAAGCCGGTGACTGCCATTGGCACGCGGTATTTGTTTGCCAGCGGCGGATATTCCCAATAGCCCATCACCGCGCACACGTGCCCCGCCAGCAAAAATCCTTGCACGCGGTTTTGCGGCGAGCCGAGGATGGCGTGCATCGCCGGCGGGACGCGCACGTGCGAGACGAGGATGCTGTAATTCTTGACGCCGAGTTGCTGCGCCTGGATCACGCTCATCACGTTCGCCGGCGCGGTCGTCTCGAACCCAATCGCGAAAAAGACGACCTGCTTGTCCGGATTTTGCCGCGCGATTTTCACCGCGTCGAGCGGCGAATAGACCACGCGCACATCGCCGCCTGCGGCGCGTACGGAAAACAAATCGCGATTCGTGCCGGGCACGCGCAGCATATCGCCGTACGACGTAAAGATGACCTCCGGGCGCGCGGCAATCGCCAATGCTTTATCGATCAATTCCAGCGGCGTGACGCAGACCGTGCAGCCTGGTCCATGCACCAATTCGATTTCGGGCGGCAGCAGTTGATCGATGCCATGCCGCACAATCGCGTGCGTCTGCCCGCCGCAGATTTCCATCAGCACCCAATGCCGCGTGGTGACGCGGCGAATCTCGTCGAGGATGCCTTGCACGAGTTTCGCGTCGCGGTACTCCGTGACGTACTTCACGTCCCCTCCTGGTTCAACCCCAATTCTTCCTCGATGTTGACGATTTCTTGCAGCGCGGCGAGCGATTCTTGCGCTTCCGCTTCGCTTAAGCGGCTGATCGCGAAACCGACGTGAATGACGGTGTATTCGCCGATCTGCGCGTCGGGGATGTAGGCGAGACACGCTTCGCGCGTGACGCCACCAAAATCGACCTTGCCCATCTTCAGACCGGCGACCTCGTAAATCTCAACTATTTTTCCCGGTACACCAAGACACATGTCATTCGCCTCCATTAAACTCCCGAAATTGCACGACCTTGATCGGTTTGCCGCTTTTCTCAAACAACAGATTGAAAAAGTCACGCTGATTAGGTTTGATTTCGTCACCAGGACCTTTGACTTCACAAAACAACCAATCTGTAAGATCGGGCGCATACACAAGGAGATCAGGACATTGCGCGTAGTTTGGTCGCTGGTGGTCTATAATCAATGCGAAAAGTTCTGGTGAAACGATGCGGCGCAGTATCTCCCTTTTGCGGGGATGATTGTCAAACTCATACTGCTCGACAAGGCTCAAATAGCCAGTACTCTCATAGATCAAAATGGCAGCGAGCCACTCGAAAAAATGATAGCGTCTTCCATACTCGGTCCGGAGAGTTCGCAGATCATCGTCGTCGAACAGTTCGGGATAGCGCTCCCGCCATGTCCTGCTTAGTCCTCCTGAACGGAAACGCTCGCGTTGCTTCGATTGAAATGTGAATGTGCCACTGACTTCGAATGGCATAATTCCTCACGATTTATGGCTTGGGACATGCAACTTCACCGCAGCAATCACCGCTTGTCCGAGCGCGAGTCCTCCATCGTTCGCCGGTACCTGACGATGGATGTAGACGATAAACCCGTCGCGCTGCAACAGCTCGACTGTGCGCGCGAGCAGAGTCATATTCTGCCACACGCCGCCGCTCAGCGCGACTTCATTCAATCCAAATTGGTCGCGCGATTGCCGCGCGACCGTGCGTACCATC
This sequence comes from Anaerolineae bacterium, assembly GCA_027457205.1. Lineage (GTDB taxonomy): Bacteria > Chloroflexota > Anaerolineae > UBA4142 > UBA4142 > DAIDTM01. The sequence continues at coordinate 11,574 of DAIDTM010000558.1, forward strand.
GCGGCGACGCCGTTGTGGAACCGCGCCGAGACTTCGCCGATCCGTACGCCCGCGCGCACATCCGCCACGACAGAGTGAATCATCGGAATTGGATCAATGATCGAATTCGCAACTCGCAATTCGTAATCCGATTTGTCATTTGTCATTTGTAATTTGTAATTTTCAAATTCAATCGCGGCTTGCGCCTCGTAATTCACCTCGCGGCGAATTCCGATCAGAGCGGCCACAGCATCGAACAAGCGCCCACAACTCGACGTCAGCGGCGAATTCACGCCCTGGTCCATCATGCGCAGCAGCAGCTCCACCTTAGTCCGATCCAGCGCGCGGACAAAGGGAATCTCCAACGTGAGAAACTCCCGCCCGAAATAATGCGCCAGGTAGCTGACCGCCATCCGCCACGGCTCGCGAATCGCCGCCGACCCGCCGGGCAACGGCACATACTCGAGATGAGCCTGGCGCTCAAAGTCTTCGTATCCGGCGAGCAGAACTTCTCCACCCCAAATATTTCCGTCGGTGCCATAGCCGGTCCCGTCGAGCGCGAACCCAATGACCCGCCCTTCAAGATGATTCTCCGCCATGCAACTGGC
>DAIDTM010000559.1 GCA_027457205.1 Anaerolineae bacterium
CGCCAGGTTGACCGTCAAGCGGCGTCCATCAAGCTCATACTCGTTGAACATCTGGATCGCCTTTTCCGCTTCGGCTTGCGTATTCATTTCGACAAAGCCGAAACCCTTGGGTCGCCGCGTGTCACGGTCCAGGATCAGCGAGACTTCTTTGATCTCGCCCGCCTGGCTGAACAATTGCCGAAGCTGCTCTTCGGAAATGTTGTAAGACAGATTGCCGACGTACAATTTCGATTCCATTTGGAATTCTCCTTTTAATTGATTGGTTGATCGATCACGAAAGCGCGAGCGATTTCTGCCGCGCCTGCCGGTTCGCCTCGACGTAGCGCCGGATCGACTCGCCGTCCGGCTGCGCGAACTGCGGCGTGCTATAGTCGATCCCGGCAAGTCGGCGTCGCTCGATCTTTTGCTTGAGCACCACTTCGATGCGTCGGACCATCGCCTCGTCCGTCGGCGTGACCAGCGTGTACGCCTTACCGGCGGCTTGCGCGCGCCCGGTCCGTCCGATGCGATGCACATAATCTTCCGGCTGCATCGGCACATCGTAATTCACGACGTGCGAAATGCCTTCCACGTCGATCCCGCGCGCGGCGATGTCGGTAGCGACCAGCACGCGCGAATGACCTTGCCGAAACGCCTCCAGCGCGGCGATACGCTGATTCTGCGAACGATCGCCGTGAATCACGGCGGCGCGGATATTGGCGCGCTGCAATTGTTTGACCACGCGGTCCGCGCGGTGCTTGGTGCGCGCAAACACCAGCACGCTATCCATCTCCTCCTCTCGCAGCAGGTGCTGCAACACTTGCGCTTTCAAATGCTCCGGCACCGGAAACAGCGTCTGCGCGATCGCTTCCGGCGCGGGCGCGGTCTCCATCTGAATCCGCGCCGCGTGGCGCGTCACTTGCGCCGCAAGACTCTGGATCGCTGGAACGAGCGTCGCCGAAAAGAGCATCGTCTGACGCTCGCGCGGCAGCAATCGCTCGATCCGCCGAATGTCCGGCAAAAAGCCCACATCGAGCATCCGGTCGGCTTCGTCCAGGACGAAAATCTCCAGCGCGGCGAACGAGATATTCTTCCGCTCGACGTGATCGATCAGGCGTCCCGGCGGGGCGATGACCACGTCGACGCCGCGTCGCAGCGCGTTGATTTGACTTGCCATCGGCACGCCGCCGTAGATGGCGGCGACGCGCAAGCCGGTTTTCCCGCTCAATTCTTCCGCGTGCTCCGCAACCTGCAGCGCCAGTTCGCGCGTTGGAACGAGGATAAGCGCGCGCACTTGGCGCGCGTGAGCCGGCGCGGCGAGCAATCGCTGCAATAGCGGCAGCAGGTACGCCGCCGTCTTGCCAGTGCCCGTCTCCGCCGACCCTAAAATGTCTTGACCTTCCAGCGCCGCCGGAATGGTGGCAAACTGAATCGGCGTGGGCGCGGAAAAGCCCAGTGCCCGCACTCCTTCTTCAAGGCGCGGGTCAAGACCAAAACGACTAAAACTCATGAAACTCCTATGTGCGGTAAAATGTGCCGAGGTGATCAACCGCGAGGAACACATCGGTCGCAAATCAAAGTCGATTGCGAGTGTCAGGGGAGCAAAAAGGTGAAAAAAGCCGCCCGAGGGACAAGACCCGGGCGGCGTAGATTGACCGGATTCACTTGACTCTAACGGTCACCAGTATACCACAAGTCAGACCGATAAGCAAATCGGTAATTGGCAGCGATTACACGCAACTGCCAATTGTCAATTTTCAATTGGCTCACGGATTCCGCGAAATCAGTGGGAAAAAGTATGTCCACGGCATCGGCATCGTCGACGCGAGATCGTACGCCGCCTTGATGTCGATGCGTCCGTACCCATAGACATTGTTGGGTACCTGAGTCGCCGAATCGCCGCCGCAGCCCTGCGAGGAAGTCAGATGCACAGCGCTTTGCTCCAGCACCGATTCGGTCTGATCGACATTCCGCGCGAACTGCGGGAACGCCGACCACAACAGCACCACCGCGCCGGCAACGTGCGGCGATGCCATCGACGTTCCGCTTTCGTACGCGTAAGCGTTCGTCGGCACGCTCGAACGGACCACCACGCCCGGCGCAGCCAACTCCGGCTTGCGGAAAGTGACTCCATCAACCGTCGTCGGTCCGCGGCTGCTGAACGCGGCAATCGTATCGGTCGAGTCCGTCGCGCCGACGGTAATCGCCGATTGGTAGACGGCAGGCGGGTCGGTCACGGTCGAGCACACCGATCCGGAATTGCCCGCCGACACCGCCATAAACACGCCTGCCGCGCGCAGACTGTTCATCGCCCAAAGCAAACTGTCGGTCACGCACGTCTCGCTGGGCGGACAGCCGTACGAATTGCCAACCGCGTCCGGGCGCAGATCGGGATTTGCATTGTTGCCGCTCAAATCGGTCGGCGCGAGAAAGAACTGCATACACTCGATGTACGTGCTGGGTCGTCCAACGCCGTCGTCCATATTCCGGCATGCGATCCATTTCGCGCCCGGCGCAACGCCGATCTGATTTCCCGCACCGTCATCGCCGATGCCGGTGCCCATCGTGTGCGTGCCGTGACCGTAATCATCGCAGGGCGCTGGCAGGTTGTACCCACACACATTTCCGCCCGGATTGATCTGCGTGTGGATCGCGTCCCACCAGTTGTAATTGTGGTCTGCGGTCACGCCGTTCCAGCCGCGATAATGCGAAATCAGCGCCGGATGGTTCCACTGCACGCCGGTATCGGCATTCGCGTAAACCTCTCCCTGCCCCGTGTCACCGAGCGCCCAGACCGCCGGCGCGTTCACCTGGCTCACATTCCATTCGATACCCGTCGGTGCCGCGGGCGCGCGCGGCGATAACGGCTGTTCCAACTGCGCCTGAAACGCGCGGTCCGATTCAACCTCCAGCACGTCCGAACGCGCCAGCACCGCATCGAGCACCGCGTGGTTGCCGGTCACCGCCAGCATATTGACGATCCAATACGCGCGATACGTCGCGCCGAGCGCGTCCAACTGCGCGCGCAAGCCGGCTTGCGTGGCGTCGGCAGTCTGCCGAAGCGCGCTGTAGACCATCTGCCCCTGCGCGACCCGATTGGGCGCGCGTGCGCCCACCGCGCGCGCGTCCGCCTGCGACCTTAGAACGACGAGAAAATGCGCGGTCTGCCCGTCCGCCGTATCCGCCACGACGCGCGGATCGACGCGCGGGCGCGCGGTCGCCGTTGCCGCCGCAGCGGACGCGCCGAGCAACAGCGTCAGCACGACCAAGCCCGCCAGAATCAGGCGATTCACGACTGCCGCTCCAACGCCTTGAGCAGAACGCACGCGCTTTGCTCCCACGAGAAACGCTTGATGTTCTCAAACCCATGCGCGATCAACTTGCCGCGCAGCGCGTCGTCGCTGAGCGCGCGCTGTATCGCGCCGGCAATCGCGTCGACGTCGAACGGATCGACGAGGAGCGCGCCGTCGCCGGCGACTTCCGGCATCGATGAGGTCATCGAGCAAACGACCGGCGTCCCGCACGCCTGCGCCTCAAGGACCGGCAGACCGAAACCTTCATACAGACTCGGAAACGCCAGCACGCGCGCGCCGCCGATGAGCGCGGGCAGATCGGACGCCGACACGTAATCGAGAAACGAAACTCGCGATTGGAGATTCAGCTCCTTCGCCCGCGCCAGGATCGAATCGTACAGCCAGCCCCGCTTGCCGACAATGAGTAATTTGTAATTTGTAATTTGTAATTTACCAAACGCCTCGATCAGGCGCGCATAGTTTTTGCGTGGCTGAAGCGTGCCAATCGCGAGGATATAGTCACCGTCTATGCGAAAGCGCGATTTGATTTCTTCGATGCGCACGGCATCGCGCATCGGCTGAAATCGCTGCGCGTCGTACGCGGGATAAACGACCGTGATCTTCTCCGGCGCGACGCGATAGAATTGCGCCAGATCGTCGCGCGTTGCCTCCGAATCCGCCAGCAGATGTGACGCCGCGCGCGCGTTCCATCGCGCCGCCCAATTGTGGTACAACCGCTGCCGAGCGGGGTACGCCTCGGGAAAACGCAGTTGTCCCAGGTCGTGCACAGTGACAATCGAACGACGCGGGTGGACGAGCGGCAGCACGTGCGCGGGGACCCAGAGCGCATCGGGCGAGCGCGTGAGCATTTCGAACGAGAGGCGCGCGTGCGTCCACAGACGCGGAAACGGGATCGCGCGAATTTCAAGGTTGGACGCTGCGCCAAAATAATCGCGCGGCGCGCTCTGCCGCGTGTAGAGGCGATACTGATTCTTGTCGTCGAGCGCGAGCAGCGCGCGGACCAATTCGCGCGAGTAGGTTTCCGTACCGGTGGGCGCGTCACTTAGCGCACGGCTGGCGTCAATTCCGATCAACATGGTCAGAAAGTAGACAGGTAGAATCGTAAACAGGTAAACAAGTTTCCTTGTCTACTTGTCTACCTGTCTCCCTAGAACTCGCTCGATCTCCTCCACCGCGATCACGCCCACGCGCAGCACGCGCGGCGGGTCCGTCGTCACGTCGACGACCGTCGATGGCACGTTGCCGCGCGTCGCGCCGGCGTCCAGGATGACCGGGATGCGCCCGTTCAACTGCGCCAGCGCCTCCGGCGCGCTCGCCGGATCGCGCGCGCCGGAAAGATTCGCCCTGGTCGTCGCCAGCGGCGC
>DAIDTM010000560.1 GCA_027457205.1 Anaerolineae bacterium
AACCCGGCTCGACAAACTCCGCCTGAATCACGCGCGCCGATGGCGGCTCCGCGCTCGGATCGTGGTCGCCGACGAGCGCGCGGTGGGACGACAGCGCCCAGCCCAGCGCGTCGCGCAGGGGACTCAGGGCTTCTTCGGGAAAGCCGCCGCGCACGACCACCTCGGCGAGCTGCGCACGCTTGGACGCAAACTCGAATCCCGCGCGCACTTTTTGCAGACGTTTTTCCAACTCGGCGCGCGCGTCCGCGGGCGCGGGGAGCGCGGGCGCGCGGTACGCCTCGTCCTCCGGCGCGGCGCGCTCGACGGTGGCGCCGGCAAGCGTGACGAACGCGCGGTAACTCTCCTGCTCCATCAGATGCAGCGCCGCGCCCTGCAGGCAGCCGTCGGCGTCGAAATAGCGCGTGAGCAGGGCGCGCAGTTCCGGCGCCCGCGGCAGCGGCAACGAAACGCGGACGGTGATGTCTTCAGCGTATTGGAGAAAGATCTGCGCGGTGGTCGGTTTTTGCGCGGCGAGAGACTTGAGGTCGTCGGCATACTTTTGCTGGAGGTGCAGGAGCACGCCTTCGATGTGCTTGCACGTGCCGACGAGGTTCGTGCGATAGTCGGGACAGGTGCAGGAGTTGCGGCGTTCGTCCAACGAACGGATCGTCACTCGGTAGGTGCGTCCCGAGACGGAGACGACATCGAATGGACTGAAGAGGGGATGGCGTCCACGATTAGTGACGCGGACGATTTCTTCCAGCGCGCGCTGTTGGCGGCGTTCGATCTGCGTTTGAATCTCGCTCATCGCGACCTCCGTGAGTCCAACCCCGCTTCTTTTTATCACCGATGCCCGGCAGTGTCAAACCGCAAAAACAAAAACCAGGCGCTCAGTTGGATGACGCTGCGCCCGGTCGGTTCTATGGCTTGCGGTTCTCGCTCGTCCGGCGAACGGTCACGTAATCTCCTCGCCCGCGCCGGGGACTCCCAAAGTGAAAATCTTTTCGACCTTGATTTTGACGACGGCTTTGGGCGGTGCCATCCCGGGGCGCTTTTGCGCCGCGGCAACCGCCTGCTCGTAGAGTTCGCCCGAGGTCACCACTTCCGGGACGCCGACGAAGCGGAATCCTTTCATTTTCTCGCGGTCTACAACGGCGATCGCGACCGTGGAGCCATTTTGAATATTGCTCCAGGTCTGCTTGCCGGTCACCTCGTTGTAAGCCAGATGTTCATCGTCCAGCACGCGTGTGCTGCGTTTTGGTCCGAGGTTAGGTGTTCCGTCCGGATTGACCGTCGCTACAAAACATTGCTGCGCGGCGACCAAATCTTTCATTTCTTGAGTGAGTTTAGCCATTGGTCTTCCTCCAAGCAACGGAGCCAATTTAATTCTATCCCGCTGGTGGTTTTCTGTCAACCCTCGCAATCTGTGGAAGCGAAGTTTGTTGGTGGCAGTAACGGGAAATCACTTCCAACCATTCCGCGCGCTGACCTCGGATAGCCAACGCGCGCGCGCTTTCGGAATCCGCATGTGCGTCGCGTAATCGACCCAGACGATGCCGAAGCGCTGTGTGTATCCCTTCGCCCATTCAAAATTGTCCAGCAGCGACCAGACGAAATAACCCGCGTTGGGCGCATCGGAGTACCTCGCGCCGTTTTCCGTGACGAAAATCTTCGCGGGACGATAATCGAAATGCGCCTTGTTTGACCACCGCGCGCGTGTAATGGTTCAGCCCGAAAAATCCGTCTGCGTCGCAATTGCAGCGAGGTTTCTCGGCTGAACGAACGCCATTCCCTCGTGCGGCAGCGCGCCAGAGCGCGGATTGTTCCAGCTGCCATACGCGCCGGCGCGCCGCGTCATTCATCGATGAGCGCACGGCGCGTCGGGTCATACGGCGCGAACCCATTGACCGCTCTGCGCGCTCGAAAACATCGCCTCGATCAATTTCATATTGGCAACCGCGTCTTCAATGGGCGTTGGAACGGCAGTGCCATTGAGAATCGCCAGGGAGAATGCATCGCCCTGAAGAGTATACTGATCGCAAGTGTCCAAGACGATCTCTTCCACTTGGGAGCCGCGTTGATGCCACATCTTGCACGGCTGGTCGGGCGGCGCGTTGAACGGAATCTCAATTTCGATGCGCCCTTCCGTGCCGAAGATGTTGACGCGTTGATAAGGCGTCAGTTGCGTCGAGCAAGTGAACGTCGATGTGCCGCTTCCAAAATCCAACATCCCCGAAGCGAGCCGGTCGGTCTTGAGCGATGGATCATACTCCACGATTCCGCAGACGCGCGCGGGCGCGCAGCCAAAGATAAATCGCGAGACCGACAGGTTATAGCAACCAATGTCCATCAGTCCGCCGCCGCCGATGCCTGCCTGATTGCGAATATTGTCCGGATCGACGTTGTAGTACGAAAAGAAAGATTGGATGGTTCGCAGTTCGCCGATTTTTCCGTCGCGGACCAGTTGCTGGGCGCGCTGCCACTGCGGATGAAAGCGATACATAAACGCCTCCAGCACTTTGAGGTGTGGATGCTGCTTGGCAACCTCGACCAGAGTTTGCGCTTCGGCGGAACTCAAGCCAATGGGTTTTTCGCACAGGACGTGTTTGCCCGCTTGCAGCGCTTGGATCGACCATGGCACATGCAGGTGGTTCGGCAGGGGAATGTAGACTGCCTCAATGTCTGGGTCAGCCAGAAGTTGCTCATATGATCCGTACGCCTTTGGAATTCCCAGCCGCGTCGCGGCGGTCTGCGCTCTTCCCAGATCACGCGATGCAATCGCGGCGATATGGCAATAGTTGCCGCGCTGCATGGCGGGCAAGACCTTTTCGAGCGCGATACTGGCGGTACTCAGGATTCCCCATCGAATTTTTCGCATGATCGTTCTTCCCCTATCGACAGCCGGTCACGGCATCACCACGCCAATCGTCAGCAAGATGTTCGCGTAGATACGCTGCTCGCCGGTCGCGATCACGAGCGCCGTGTCGGGCTGGCGCGCCGCGTCGTAAAACTCGAAACGACCTAGCGGTTTGAGCGTGATCTCTTTCGGCAAAAGGTTGCGAAACTCGCTAAAGACCGGCGGTTCGTCGCTGGTCGCGGGCTGCATTACTTCCGCCGCTTCGATCGGAATGGCTTCAATCAGCACGCGCAACACATCGGTCACCTTGAGCATTCCCGGCGCAAGATTCAAATACGCGCGCTGGGCGTGTGGATTGGCGCCTGTGCCAAATGGAAAATTGCCGTCGGCGATCAACACTTTGGTCCCATGCCCCGCACCGCCTAGCGCGGCAAGGATTTCAGGATGGAGCAATTTGGTTTTGAGCATTTTATTCCCCCGTTGAATTGTCAAGTATACGCTTAAAGCGCGCAAAGGCGTCATCCCATGCGCTCGAATTGCGCGGCTCGTAGGTGCGGAGTGGAAAGGTCGCGTGGACGATTTCGCGCGCTTCGCGCCACGAGGCGCAATCACCGCCGGCGATAATCTGCGCCAGTACATTGCCAATGGCGGTCGCTTCCACCGGACCCGCATACACCGGGCGCGCGCAGGCGTCCGCGGTGAATTGGCACAACAATGGATTCTGCGATCCGCCGCCAACAACGTGAATCGCTTCAAGCCGATAACCCAGAACACGTTCCAAGTGTTCCAATGTCTCGCGATATTTGAGCGCGAGACTTTCGAATGCGACGCGCAGGAGCGCGGCGCGATCCTGCGGTACGGGTTGGTGAGTTGTCGCGCAGAAATTTTGAATCGCCCGCGGCATGTCATCGGGACTCGTAAACGCGGCGTGGTCTGAATCGACAAACGCTTGGAATGGGGACGCGCTTTCGGCGAGCGCGACGAGGGCATCGTAGCTCAGCTCAGCGCCTTCTCGCGTCCACGCGCGCCGACATTCTTGTACCAACCACAAGCCGGTAATGTTCTTGAGCAAACGGAACGTGTGGTCCACGCCGCCTTCGTTGGTAAAGTTGAAATCCCGCGTCGCATCGGTAATGATCGGCTCTGACACGACCGTGCCCATCAGCGACCACGTGCCCGAACTGATATACGCATAATGCGCCGCGTGTGCGGGTACTGCGGCGACTGCCGAGCCGGTATCATGACATGCCGGCGCGATGACTTGGGTCTGACGCAATCCAGGTTGATCCGCGAGCGGCGCAAGCAACGCACCAAGGTTCGTCGTAGGTGGAACGACACGCGGCAAAATGCGGGATGGCAGCCCTAGGCGCTCCAGCAGCTCGGTCGCCCAGGATTGATTGCGCGGGTCGTAGCACTGGGTCGTCGTCGCGATCGTAAACTCGCCTAGCTTCTCCCCGGTGAGCCAGTAATTGAACAAGTCGGGCGTCATCAGCAGCGTGTGCGCGATGTCGAGCGCCGGCGAACCCGCCATTGCCGCCCATTGGTATAGCGTGTTCAACTGCATGAACTGAATGCCGGTCGTGCGAAAGACTTGCGTACGCGGCACGCGTTCGAAAACCCTTTCCATCATGCCGTCCGTCCGGTGATCGCGATAGTGATACGGATTGCCAATCAGCGTCCCGTTCTTGTCGAGCAACCCGAAATCCACGCCCCACGTATCCACGCCGACGCTGGCAATTTCGCCGCATTCTTTGGCGGCGAGCATTATTCCGGTTTGGATCTCATCGAACAACCGCAGCACGTCCCAATGCAGATGCCCCGCGACGCGCACCGGACGATTCGGAAAACGATGCGCGACATCGAGCGAAAAATGGGCGCCGTCGAATTTTCCCACGATCGCGCGTCCGCTTTCCGCCCCCAGATCAATCGCGACAAAATTCTTGGTCATGGCAAACGTCCTCAAAAGATAGTTTGCTGGATATTCAACGATTTCGAGATTGCTCTGACTTCATCGGCGGACAACCCTTCGGCTTGCTCGCGGTTCACGAGATTGAGATACTCGTAATGCGCGGCGGTTTCCGCGTATTCGATCCGATCGGTCGCGCGCTTGACGGATTGATCCGAGCGCGCCATTGCCCCATGCTTCGACCACACGACGACGCGATGCGACCGCAACGATTCCACCGTTCCTGCCATCAATTCGGGCGAGCCGGGAACCCGAAACGGCACGACGCCCAAGCCCTCCGGCAGATTGACAATGGCTTCGGGCTGCCAGCGCAGCAGATGCTGGTTCAAATACGACTCGTCGCGGTACGCCGGCAGATGGCTGAGGTACGTGAGGTGCAAAGGTTGCGCGTGAACGACCGCGTGAAAGTTCGTGCGGGTACGAATGACTTGATCGCAGTGCACGGCGAGGTGCGAATTAAATTCGCTCGTAAGCCGCGTAAACAGTTTGCGCGGCGAGGTACAGAGCCGCGCGGCGCGTCCGCTGGCATTGACGATCACACACCCCAGGTTCGCCGCCGGATCGTCTTTGATTTCGCGCAAGCGCCGCCCCGAACCTGTGACGAGGAAGATACCGCCGGCGAGTTCTGGTGCGGCTTGAGGCAATTCGATCTCTTCTTCGAGCGGAAACTTGCGGCGCGGGTCCACTTGCCAGCCGAGATAGACCGAGATATTTCCCGCCGCGCCTTCGCTCGCTTCAATTTCGGAGAGTCGTCGCCCCGCTTCGCCAATCGAAATCAAAATTTCTTCAAATTCAGGATACGGCGCTTGAATCGCCATGGCATCTCTCCTGGGTCTACTTTTCACGCGGGTGGATAAAAAATGGCGACGACCGCAAACGCCACGAGCGTCGCCAGCGTCGCGAGCGAAAGCGTGTTGCCAACGAACGTACGATTCGCCAGATCCGAGTCCTGGATGAACAACGGAATGATGAACGGCGGCGGTAGAATGAACATTGTCATCACCGCGGCTTGGAAAACGGAATCCAGATGGAGCCATGGTCGTATGACCAGCGCGTTAAGCAGCCCGCCGACCGGGACCCACAGCAGCAATCGAATGCCGAGGGTTTGAATCGGCTTGACGAGCTGGCTCGGTTCCAGGCGCACTTCGTATCCGATCATCAGCGCGATCAACGGCGTCGTCAACGCGCCGAGGAGTTCCAGCGTCTTGACGATGCTAGCGGAAACCGGCGACGCGTTGATCAGCGCGAATACGCCGGTTTGATTCACGGCGACGCCCAAGAGAATCGCGACGATGACCGGCGTTTTGATAAAATTTAGCGCCGTTTCGGAGAATCGTTTCGCGCCGCTCGTCAAGCGTTCCAGCACGTTGACCAGGACAAAGAACACGAACGTCACTTGACCCAGGTCGATGATCGCGAATTTGAAAATGTTATCGGCGCCGTACACCGCGCCGTAGATCGCATAGCCCATCATCCCGGCTTCAAACCCTGTC
>DAIDTM010000561.1 GCA_027457205.1 Anaerolineae bacterium
GACCCGGATTGCCGCTGCCCACTCGCCGCTCGTCCACTTGGACAACCGGGATGACTTCGGTCGTAGTGCCCAGCAGCATGAGTTCGTCGGCGTGCGGCAATTCTGTTTCGAGAATAGGATACTCTCTGACCGGAATTCCCAATTTCCGCGCGAGATCGAGTACCACCTCGCGCGTTATTCCGGCGAGAATATAGTTGCTCTTGGGATACGTCACCAACTCGCCGTCAAAGACCGCGGCGAAATTGCTGTGCGATCCTTCGGTCAACGCGCCATCGCGCACAAAGACGGCTTCCTCTGCGCCGCTTTCCTTCGCTTGCTGATTCGCCAGCACGTTTGGCAGCAGCGCGACCGACTTGATGTCGCAGCGCGCCCAGCGAATGTCAGGGACCAGAATGATCTTGACGCCGCTCTCGAATTCGTCATCCGCCCCGTGCAGCGGCGAGGCGGCAAGATAGACCGTCGGCGGAGTTCCCTTGTCTGGGAAGGAATGTTTGCGCGGGGCAATTCCGCGCGTGACCTGAATGTAGATGGACGCATCGCCGGTTTGCAGAGCGTTGCGCTTGAGCAAGTCTTCGGCAACGCCGCGCAAGTTTTCGATATCCACGCCGGCGATCCGAACTTCCCGGAGACTCCGTTCTAGCCGGCGCAGATGCTCTTCGGGTTTGAATAGCTTGCCGTCATACGTGCGGAGCATTTCATAGACGCCATCGCCGAACAAAAAGGCGCGATCGTCCGGCGAGATACGGATTTCGTCTTTGGGAATAAAATTGCCGTTCAAGTAGGCGATCATTTTGCCAGTTGCTCCAGAAAGTACCGATGAAATCGCGTGTTCGGCGTCAACTCGGGATGAAATGACGTTGCCTGTTGGCTACTTCAGTGGGGGCAGTTTATACAATGGCTGACTCTTTGCGGCGTGCTCCCACAAGTCCAGCAATTCCTCGCGATGTTCGGACGCCCATTCGATAACCATTCCAAGCACACGCGGCGGAAGAAAGCCATTGAAGACGAACCAGCGTGTGAATCTCGATCTGCGCTTTGCTCATTGTACTCGGCGTGGAAATGCGGCGGCAGGTGATCGCCAAAGTACATCTTGATTACAATGCCGAAGAACCGGCTAATCTCCGGCATATTGGATCAGCTCGCGCAATTTCGGAAAAAGGTCTTCTGGTTTCTTGCCGGTGATTTTGAGATAGATGGCGTCCGGATCCATGTCTATCGTATCGCTCCAGGCGATCTCGCCGCTTGAGCCAATGTGAACCTTTTCAAATTCCCGATAGTCGTTCCAAGCCGCGAAGACACCCTTGCCGGCAAAATCAGACAAATCGGCAATCCCCTCGATGCCGTCTGAAAACCTGATCCAAAGCCGATAATCTTTCAACGGCTTGACTTGTTTCGCAGTAGGCATGTGCTATCCTTTCCCCACGCACTCCAAGAAATACTTGTGAAACCGCATGTCCGGCGTCAACTCGGGATGAAACGAGGTCGCGAGTAAATTGCCTTGCCGCGCCGCGACGATCGTGCCGTCGTCCAACTTGGCGAGTACCTCTACACCTTTGCCAACGCTTTCGAGCAGTGGCGCTCGGATGAAGATCGCGTGGAACGGTCGCGACGCGCCGTTCCCGGCGGTGGTCAGCGCGGGGATGTCTAGGTCTTGCTCAAAGCTATCGACCTGCCGCCCAAATGCGTTGCGCTTGACCTTCACATCCATCAATCCGAGGACCGGCTGATTCCGTCCCACGTCTTTCGCGAGAAAGATCATTCCCGCGCACGTGCCCCACACGGGCTTGCCGGACGCGCAGAACGCGCGCAGCGGCTCGATCAATCCAAACTCGGCGGCGAGTTTGCCGAAGGTGGTACTCTCGCCGCCGGGAATAATCAAACCATCCAGGTCGCCAAGCTGTTCCGGTTTACGTACCTCGACCGCTTGCGCGCCCAGTGTTTGCAGGATATGAACGTGTTCGATGAAATCGCCTTGGAGGGCGAGGACTCCGACCTTCATCAATTCAACTTTGCTTCCAACGTTTGAACGTTGCAACGTTCTACCATCCGCGCACCGCGAGCAACTCTTTTTCCGGAATCTGCTTCGCGGCGAGACCAGACATTGGCTCGCCGAGTCCGCGCGAAACCCTGGCGATGATTTCGGGATCGTTGTAGTGTGTGGTCGCTTCGACGATCGCTTTGGCGCGCTTTGCCGGATCGCCGGACTTGAAAATGCCGGAACCGACGAACACGCCGTCCACGCCGAGCTGCATCATCAACGCCGCATCCGCCGGCGTCGCGATGCCGCCCGCGGCAAAGTTCACTACTGGCATTCGTCCCAATTCCGCGGTCTCTTTCAACAGTTCGTACGGCGCGCCCATTTCTTTCGCGACGCGCATCAACTCGTCCGGGCGCATATTCTGAATGCGGCGAATCTCGCCCAGCACCGTGCGCGCGTGCCGCACCGCTTCGACGACATCGCCGGTGCCGGCTTCGCCTTTCGTGCGGATCATCGCCGCGCCCTCGCCGAGGCGGCGCCGCGCTTCGCCGAGATTGCGGCAGCCGCAGACGAACGGCACTTTGAAGTTGTGCTTGTCGATGTGGTTCTCTTCGTCCGCCGGCGTCAGCACTTCGCTCTCGTCGATGTAATCGACGCCGAGTGCTTCCAGCACTTGCGCTTCGACGAAATCCCCGATGCGCGCCTTTGCCATCACGGGAATCGTGACCGCTTCCATAATCTCGACGATCTTGGTCGGGTCTGCCATCCGCGCGACGCCGCCCTCACGCCGAATGTCGGCGGGGACGCGTTAGAGCGCCATGACCGCGCACGCGCCGGCATCCTCCGCGATTTTCGCTTGCTCGGCGGTTGTCACGTCCATAATCACTCCGCCCTTGAGCATCTGGGCAAGCCCAACTTTCACCGCCCAGGTTCCAACTTGTTTCTCTGCCATTTCGACCTCCTCGTTTTCAAACCTTCACAGGTGTTTGATTTCTCATTCGACCGGCAAGCCGCGCAGTTCAAACCAGTCTGCCATCGATCCGTCATAGTTGCGGACACGCGGATAGCTGAGCGCCTGGAGCGTGGCGTAGAGAGCGGCGCGCCATTTCCATAAACGAAAAAATCGCGCCCCACGTCCAGCGCGACGGCTCCGGGAACGTGTCCCATTCGATAGCCGAACGGCAGGCGCGGGTCACCTGCCCGAACGTCCAGGATGCCTAGGTGGGCATCGTCGAGATGCTGCTTCAACCATTCGATATCCATCAGAACATCGTCACGGTAATCGCTCATCGTTTCTATCCGTTCACGATATTATGCTAAAAGCCGAGGGTTGTCAAGCAAAATCGTATCAGAAATGGAATGGCTCGCGCAGCGCGCGAGCCATTGTTGAGGATACGTTCCGAAAGACGCGGCGGCGTTACGTTGTCGCCGGCTTGTTTGTCTTGGTGCGCCGCCGGAAGATCGCTCGCAGGATGAGCACGAGGATGATGAACGGCAACAACAGCACGATCAAAACCGGGAGCAGGAACAAGACCAGCCAGATGAATAGATCGATCAGACCTTGCAATGCCTGCACCAACTGACGCAGCGCTTCGGCTGCCGTTCGGTTCGGCATCCAGGTCTCGGGCTGGACGATCTGGATATTTTCGTGCGGGACCAGTTGAATCGTCAGGGTCGCGAGCGCCGTTGTCTTTTGGAGGACGTTCATCTGTCCCTGGATCTGCTCGATTTGTCCCTGGACTGCCGACAATTGGTTGTAGACCGCGAGAATGTCTTCTGCTTTGCTCGACTTGGCGGTGACCGAGTCGAGCATCTTGCGTAGATCGTCGCGCGTGGCTTGCAAGTTGGTCAGCCGCGCGTTGAGATCGGTGTACTGGTCCGTCACGTCGTTCGAGTTTTTGCTGGAACTCAACACTTTTAGCCCGACCGCCACGATCTGTTTTTGCGCCGCGTCGAGCGAGTCGGCGGGGATGCGAAGGGTGATCGTACCCTGCATCTGCCCCTGGGAATCGCGGCTCAGGTTCGACGCCGCGATGTACCCTTTGTATTGTGTCGCGATCGCGGTAATGTCGTCGACTGCTTTGGTCGTGTCCTGCACTTCGAGCGAAAGATTTACGGTGTAGACGATCATGCGGTCAATACTCGCCGCGTCCGGGACACCGGTAGAAGTGGTCGAACTGTTTTTAGCGCCTTGG
>DAIDTM010000562.1 GCA_027457205.1 Anaerolineae bacterium
GCGCGCATCGCTTTGGTGCACTATGCCGACGGCGCCAAGCGCTACATCCTTGCTGCGAGGGGCATGGTGGTCGGCGATAAAGTTTCGTCGGGCGCGAACGCGGAAATCAAGCCGGGCAATACGCTGCCGATTTCCAGCATCCCGGTCGGCACGCTGATTCACAACATCGAACTGCAAAAGGGCAGGGGCGGGCAGATGGTGCGCTCCGCCGGCACTTCGGCGCAGTTGATGGCAAAGGAAGGCAAGTACGCCCAGGTGCGTCTGCCGTCCGGCGAAACGCGCTATGTCAGCATCGATTGCATGGCGACGATTGGACAGGTAGGCAATGCCGAATGGAATACGATCAAGCTGGGCAAGGCGGGACGCCGCCGCCACATGGGTTGGCGTCCGACCGTTCGCGGCGCGGTGATGAGCCCGCGCGACCACCCGCACGGCGGCGGTGAAGGCAAGAACGGCATCGGTCTGTCCGGTCCGAAGACGAAATGGGGCAAGCCCGCGCTGGGAAAGATCACGCGCCGCCGCAAGTACACGAACAAATTTATCGTGAAAAAGCGTGGTACCAAGTAAATGAGCCAAAGATGCCAAACAAGCCAAAATAGCCAAAGCATATTTTGGCAGGTTTGGTGATTTGGCAGATTTGGCACGTTTGACGGAGAAGCGTTATGAGTCGTTCGCTGAAAAAAGGACCGTTCGTACAACCGAAACTGCTCAAGCGCATCGAGCAGATGAACAAAACCGGCGAAAAGCGCGTGCTGAAAACGTGGTCGCGCGCGTCGGTGATCTTTCCGCAGATGGTCGGTCACACCATCGCGGTACACGATGGTCGGCGGCACGTGCCGGTCTACGTGACAGAAAATATGGTGGGGCATCGCCTGGGCGAATTCGCGCCGACGCGCCATTTCCGCGGTCACTCGACCAAAGAAAAGGCGGCGGAAGTTGCGGCAGCCGCCGCGACGCCCGCGCCCGCCAAGGCAGCGGCGTAACGGCGCACACCTAGCGAAAGTTCAAATCTTCGCCAGGGTTCACGGGCTGGGAGATTGAGAATGGCTGATTATTTTGAAGTCACCGCAGTTGAAAAATATATCCGAATGTCCCCGCGCAAAGTGCGCCTGGTCGTGGATATGGTGCGCGGCAGAGGCGTCGAAGAAGCTATCGGCTTGTTGAAGATGACGCGGCGGGAAGCCGCGCGCGCGGTCGAAAAGGCGATCAATTCCGCCGCGTCGAACGCGACGCAGAACTATGGTCTCGCGCGCGAGGATTTATTCGTCAGCACGATCTACGCCGGCGAAGGTCCAACGCTCAAGCGAGTGAAAGCCGGCGCACGCGGACGCTACAAACCGATTCTGAAACGCTCCGCCCATATTACCGTTAGCGTGGCAGAACGCCCCGCGAAGGTAGAGGAGAAATAATGGGTCGAAAAGTTCATCCTTACGGGTTTCGACTGGGGTACATCAAGGATTGGCGCTCGAAATGGTACGCCGCCGACAAGAAAACGTACACCGATCAGATCGCCGAGGACATGGCGATTCGCCAGATGATTCGCAAAGAAGTTGGTCACGCCGGCATCGCCGACGTGCGGATCGAGCGGTTTCCCAAGCAGGTGTCGATCTACGTTCACACCGCCAAGCCGGGCATCATTATCGGACGCAAGGGCGTGAGCGTTACGGCGCTGCGGAAACATTTGGAAGAATTGACCCAGAAGAAAATCAAGCTCGACGTTCTCGAAGTCGAGCACCCCGAAGCGGATGCGTATCTAGTGGCGGAGAGCATTTGCCAGCAGATCGAAAAGCGAATCTCGCACAAGCGCGCGATGAAGCAAGCCGTGACGCGCGCGATGCGCGGCGGCGCGTTGGGCATCAAGATCACCGCGGGCGGACGATTGGCGGGATCGGAAATGGCGCGGCGTGAATTGATCAAAGAGGGCCGCGTTCCGCTCAACACGCTGCGCGCCGATATTGATTTCGCGCGGTACGAGGCGCAGACGACCTACGGGAAAATCGGAATCAAAGTTTGGATCTATCGCGGCGACGTGCGTCCCGAGGAACGGCAGGCGCAGATTATGAAGCAGATCGAGGAAGCTGTCAAGCAAGCTGAAGTCGCGGGAGAAAATGCGTAATCGTCAATTACAAATTACCAATTACAAATTACTCTAGCTCAACGTGACGCGTGAATCGCGGAAGTGGTGATTGGTAATTAGAGATCGAGAGATTCCAGAGATTGGGTGGAGTGTTTTGACATGTTGATGC